>JABFYB010000826.1 GCA_013361475.1 Hamadaea sp. | reverse complement strand
GTGTCGTGTCCGGGGGACCCTGATCGACTCCATAACCAGGTGATCAACAAGCCACCCGAAGCGCCGTTGTCCACAGGCAGGCTGACCTGGCTGTTCGGGTGTCATCGGCCCGGCTTTTCCACAGGGATGGCCGGGCCGGCCTCGTCGGAGAACCATCGCCGAGTGTGAGAGATCCCATCGCGCTGCAACAGGTGGCGGCCGCTCAGCAGGGCCTGGTGACGATGCGCCAATGCGCGACTGCCGGCTATACGCCCGACGACGTCAAGAAGCACGTACGCAGTAAGTTCTGGGCGCGGCTGGCGCGCGGGGTGTATCTGCTCGACGCCGACCTGCAACCGGAGCCCTTCCCCAGCCGGGTCGTCGCACGAGCGGCGCAATTGGCTGCGGGTCCCGAAGCCGCGGTCGTCCTGCACGACGCAGCCGAACTGCATGGCATAAAGGGCCTGCGAGACACCCGGCGCGTACATCTGTCGTTGCCGGGGAACGCTGCGGTGCCGCGCCGTCTCGGCCATCGTGACGTGGTTCCCCATCAGTTCGTCATCCGTCCAGGCGACCTCACCGTGGTGGACGGCATGCTCACCACGACGGTTGTACGCACCCTCGCCGATCTCCTGCTCCACGTCGATCGGATGAGCGCGGTGTCGGCACTGGACTCTGCCCTGTTCAGCGGCCTCGTCACGCGGGATGACCTGGACGCCGTGGAAGGGCTGATGCGCGGGCGGCGAAACGCAGCCGTGTCGCGTACCTGGCTGGGGTTGGCCGACGGGCGCGCGGAGTCGCCGCTGGAGACCCGGGGACGTCTCGTATGCGTCGACGCTCGCCTGCCACCGGACGTGTTGCAGGCGGAGATTCGGCGTACGGATGGGACCGTTGCGGCTCGTGCCGACCTGCTCTGGTCGAGGTCGCGGCTCATCGCCGAGGCCGACGGCGCGGAATTCCATGATCGACCGGATGCCCTCTTCAGGGACCGTGAACGGCAGAACGAACTGGCTGCCCTGGGGTACACCGTCGTTCGCTTCACCTGGCAGGACACCCTCGACTCGGAACAGCTGCCGAGAATGATCCGGCGCTTCCTCTGAGGCCCCAGTCGATCAGGCTCGCCGGGAATCGATCAGGATCCCACGGACACGACACGCCGGTCGATCACGACCGTTAGTTCATGATCGCGCGGAAAAGAGGGGGTGGGAGGGGCAAAGGGGGGTGGGAGGGGGTCCCGGTAGGGTCGGGGGATGCGCGTACTCGTCATCGGGACTGGGGGGCGCGAGCACGCCCTCGCTGCTTCGCTCGCCCGGGATCCGGCGGTCTCCGAGGTGGTGGCCGCGCCCGGGAATCCGGGGATCGCCCAGGTCGCCCGGTTGGCTGAGGTGGATCTGATGGATCCGGCGGCGGTGGCGGAGCTTGCCGTGCGGGAGCGTGCTGATCTGGTCGTGATCGGCCCGGAGGCGCCGCTGGTCGCCGGGGTCGCCGACGCCGTACGCGAGCGGGGCATTCCCACGTTCGGCCCGTCCAAGAGCGCCGCGCAGTTGGAGGGGTCGAAGACGTTCGCGAAGGACGTCATGGTCGCCGCGAGCGTGCCGACGGCCGGTGCGGTGACCGCCGAGTCCGAGGAGCAGGTCGCTGCGGCGCTCGACGCGTTCGGGGCGCCGTATGTCGTCAAGAACGACGGTCTGGCGGCGGGCAAGGGCGTCGTCGTGACGGATGATCGCGAGCTGGCGGTCCGGCATGCCCGTGAGTGTGGTCGGGTGGTGATCGAGGAGTTCCTCGACGGCCCCGAGGTCTCCCTGTTCGTCGTGACCGACGGCGAGGCCGCGGTGCCGCTGCTCCCGGCGCAGGATTTCAAGCGCATCGGTGACGGCGACACCGGCCCCAACACGGGCGGCATGGGCGCCTACGCTCCGCTGCCGTGGGCCGACGCCGACCTGGTCTCCACGGTCATGCGTACCGTGGTCGAGCCGACGCTGGCCGAGATGCGGCGCCGGGGCACGCCGTTCGCCGGGCTGCTCTACGTGGGGCTCGCGATCACCGCGGCCGGGCCCAAGGTCATCGAGTTCAACGCGCGCTTCGGCGACCCCGAGACCCAGGTCGTGCTCAGCCTGCTGGAGACACCGCTGGCCGGGCTGCTGCTCGCCGCCGCGTCCGGCTCACTCGCCGCGCATCCCCCGCTGTCCTGGTCCGCGGACAGCGCGGTCACCGTCGTGGTCGCGTCCGCGGGCTACCCGGCCCAGCCGCGGCTCGGCGACGTGATCACCGGCGCCGAGGCCGCGGGGGTCTTTCACGCGGGCACAGGGGTACGCGACGGAGCACTGCTCTCGACGGGCGGCCGAGTGCTGGCGTGCACTGCGACCGGACGTGACCTCGCCGAGGCGCGCCTCAACGCGTACCACTTGGTCGAGCAGATCAAGATGGACGGCATGCAGTTCCGCACGGACATCGCTTTGAAGGCCGCCGGGAGTTAGCCCGCGAGGGCGTCCGCGGCGGCCGGATCGCAGTCGCGCAGGAATTGGGCGCAGCGGGCGGCCTCGTCGGCCTCGCCGATGGCGTCGGCCGCCACGGCCAGCAGGTGCAGGCAGCGCAGGAAGCCGCGGTTGGGCTCGTGCCCCCACGGCACCGGGCCCGAGCCACGCCAGCCGGCCTTACGCAGCTGGTCGAGCCCTCGGTGATAGCCGGTACGCGCGAAGGCGTAGCCGGTGACCGGTTCGCCGTTCGTGAGCGCCCGCGCGGCGAGGGCGGCCCACGCGGCCGAGGAGGCGGGGTGGTTGGCCGCCACCGTGGCCGGGTCGAGGTCGGCCGTGAGATCGGCCGCGGCCGGGTCGGCGGGCAGCAGGGTGGCCGGGGGTTCGGGCAGCAGGTTTTGCATGATCTCCAACCTACCCGAGCGCCCGCGCCCGCCTTCAGGAAATGTAATAGCCGAGGATGTCGGCGACCGCGTGCACGGTCCCTGATCCTCCGTTGTAGACGGTGATCTTGCCATTCACGACGGGCACGACCGCCATGTTCGGCACGGTCTGGCCCGCGACGAAGTTGAGTGACGAGGTCCCCGGCCGCGACCTGCCGTCCGGGTACGCCGTCAGAAACCCCGCCCGCGTCGGCTGGGTGGCGGTCAGGTTGACGACGACCGCGGTGACGCCGGTGGCGGGGATGCCGTAGCGCCCGGCAACCTGGAAGGTGGCCGTCCCGTACGCCTTGATCGGCGTGGTCGTCGCGACCCCGATCTTGGCCCGGGTGTCGAGGGCGCGGACCGGACCGGCGGTGATCAGGCGCGCGCTGCCTTCGGCGCCGAAGTATCCGGCGAAGTCGGCCACGATGTGCACGGTGCCGCTGCTGCTGTTGTAGAGCCGGATCTTGCGATCGTCGGACATCCGGACGGCGGCGAGGGTGGCGACCGTCTGACCCCGGGTCCAGTTGACGTTGGAGGTCGTCGGCATCGCCTGATCCGCCGGGTACGCGGTCAGGAAGCCCGCAGTGCTCGGCTGGGTGACGGTCAGGTTGAGCAGTGCCGCCTGCCCGGCGGACGTCTGCCCGCCGGGAATCGTGACCACGACGGAGGTGTGGGGGCGTACGGCGGTGGTGGTGCTCACGCCGATCTTGGCGCGGGTGTCCAGGATCCGCTTGCCGGTCTGGGGCACGAACGGCAGACCGCCCACGTCCGGGTAGAGCCCGGCGAGGTCGGCGACGACGTGGACGGAGCCCACTCCGGCGTTGAACAGCGTGGTCTTGCCGTCCGCGACCGGCACCGTGACCAGATTGCTGACTGTCTGGCCGGTCACCCAGTTGAGGTTGGAGGCGTTCGGCCGCGGGCTGCCCGCCGCGTACGCCGTCAGGAAGCCCGCGCTGGTGGGCTTGGTGGCCGTCACGGTCAGCACGACCGCCTTGACCGATCGGCCGCCCAACCGGCTTCGCAGATCCAGCGTGAACGAGCCCCGGCCCCACACCGGCTTCCCGCCGGTCGGTCCGCCCGGCTGGCGCGTGTCCAGCACCCGAGTCGGTGCGACGCTTTCGTAGCCGTTGCCCGGCCACAGGTTTTCCGTGGCGTACGCGGACATCCCGTTCGCGTCCGTCACCCGGACGGTGACGCTGAAGGACGAGGCGTCAGCTGGAAACGTATGCGTGACCTGCGGCGTGGACTGCTGAAGCTCGGTTCCGTCGGTGAACGTGAACAGGTAGGAGGTCACCGGGGCGTACCCCGCGACGGTCGACGCGGTGGCGGTGACCGTCCGGCCGTTACCGGACTTGCTGATCGACAGCCGGACTTGCGGCCCCTTGACCAGCTCGGTCGGACCGCGGTCCGCGTACGCGACCGGCCCGACCCCGGTGTTCGCGACGTCTGGCATGTCCTGCGGAGCGAAACCGTTCACGTCCTTGCCCGGCCAGCCCGGCGCGGCCGAGTTCGCGCTGTCTCGGATGCCGGCCGAGGCGAGGGCGGAACCGCGCATTCCGATGTCGTGCGTGCCCTGGCCGGACAGCTGCCGGAAGGCCGTCACGGACGGGATGGCCGTGGGGGTGCCCCAGGCGTACATGCGAGTGGCGTCGCCCTGATCCTGCTGAGCGACCGTGTTGTAGTCCACGATCGCGCTGTCGACGGCGGCTCCGTAGATCGCGATGCCGAAGTGGTCGGTGGCCGAAGTGCCGCATTCGCCCGTTCCACCACTGGCGTCCACCAGGTTGTTCTGGACCGAGGCGCGGGTGCTGCCGTCAGCGAGCCGGACGCCGGAGCACCGGACGCTCCGGACCTCGTTGTTGACGATCGCGGCGTCGTCGGCGCCGGCCACCACGACCGCCGAGTCCGTGGTCAGGATCGAGTTGGCGGCGATCACCGTACCGGTGGCCGTCGCCGCCAGCCGTACGCCGCCGCCGGTCGTCGCGGTGTCCGGATTCGTGATCACCGAATTCTGGACGATGTTGGCCGGGCCGGCCACCACGATCGCCGCGTCCTGAGCGTTGTAGATCCGGACGTGGTTCAGGCGTACGCCGGTCGTCTGCTCGTCCAGGTCGATCGCCCGGCGGAAGTGGGCGGACAGGAGCCCGATCCACTCCACGACCGAGTCCGTGACCGCCGCGAAGCGTATGCCGACCTCCGGCTGCGCGAACGATGACCGCACCTGGCCGCTCTGGAGCGTGATCCGCTGAGAGTCGCTGACGTCGACGGCGGGCGCGTCCGACTGCGTGGTGACCGTCAATCCGGAGACCACGATGCCGGCGGAGTGCCGTACGGCCAGCGCGCCGGCTCCCGTCGGCCCGGTGATCTGGATTCCCCTGATGGTGATGTCGTGCCGGCCGTCGACGGTCAGCGGCGCGGTCACCGTCTGCAATGACGCGCCGGTCGCTCCCTCGATGACGATCGGGCGACCCGATTCGCCGGAGCGGCCGATCACGACGTCCTCGGTGTAGGCACCGGTGATCATGACGGACTGGCCCGGCTCGGCGATCGCGACACCGGCGGAGATCGTGCAGAACGGGACGTCCGGCGTACCGGTGCCGGTGTCCGAACAGCCGGCGACCGTCCGATTCACGTAGATCACCGGTGCCGGTCCGGCCACGGCCGCGCCCGCGGGCACGACGATCACGGTCGAGGCGAGCAGCAGCGGCGCGACCCAGCGGGCCACGCGGGAGTGGAACGGCACAGATCCCCCATGAACGAGCACAACACGAATCTCACTCGCAACCGAGCTCGATCAAGATACACGGCAGCAAGTACGCCCTGGTCAGGGGCTCAGTTGACGTGGTTGCCCCGGCGGGTGCCCCCGTTCGGCGCGATCTCGCCACGCGTTCGGATGAGCGGGCCGTCCCGCGAGCGGCCGGTACTGGTCGTCGCGCAAGCCGCGTATAACTGGAGGTCCGGAGCCTCCCCAGGACCCGGTAAGCGAGGCCCGGCGGTTCACCGCCGGGCCTCGTCCGTCCACGGACCCCCCACTGGAACCGACGGGACTTTCCGCCGGAACCGGACTGGGCCTCCCGCTGGGACCGGACGAACGCTTCCGGTTGGAACCGGGCGGCTAGGATTCGGCGCGTGTCACCGACGCCCCGGCCCGAGGTCATCACGCCGATCGACCACAGCCCCGACGAGATCGAGTCCTACGAGGAGCTGCGGCTTCACGTCGAGCGGGGCACGCTGTCCCGGTTGACGGTGCAGGGACTGGATCTGCACGAGATCGACTTGGCCGACGTGGAGGTCGCCGACGCGCTGTTCGTCGGCTGCGCCCTGCGGGACGGTCAGGTCTTGGAACTGATCCGGCGCGGGGCGCATGTCGTCCCGGTGTTCCCGGAGACGCCGTTCCCGACTCAGCCGTCGCAGTTGTACACGCCGGACGAGCTGGCCGCGGGGTTCGCCGCGGGCGGCTTCGACGCGATGTACGACACCGTCGTCTACCGGCATTATCTGGACCGGGGTGGGGCCAACCCGGATCTGCGGGAGGCGCTGGCTCAGCGGATCCACGACCACGGCATCGAGAACGCGTTGGCCGGAGTGTCCGCCGGCTGGATCGAACGGCACGGCGCGGCGAGCGTCGTCGGGATCATGGGCGGGCACGCCGAGAATCGCGGTTCGCCGGGCTACCGGGATGCGGCCGCACTAGCCTGGCGCCTGGCGCGGGCCGACCGATTGGTGCTCACCGGTGGCGGCCCCGGTGTCATGGAGGCTGCCAATCTGGGGGCGTACCTGGCGGGGCGGTCGCTGGACGAGCTGACGGCGGCGATCGACGATCTCGCCGCCGAACCGGACTTCCACGCCGCGCAGGACTACACGGCGGCGGCGCTGCGCGTACGGGACGTCTATGCCCCGCCGCCGTCCGCGAGTTGGGAGCAGGCCGGCGGCTTGGCCATCCCGACGTGGTTCTTCGGGCACGAGCCGGCCAACCTGTTCGCGGCCCGGATCGCCAAGCTGTTCAGCAACGCCGCTCGCGAGGAGGTCATCCTCAAGTTGTCGCGGGGCGGCATCGTGTTCGCCCCGGGCCGGGCCGGCACGGTGCAGGAGGTCTTCCAGGCGACCACGATGACGTTCTACGGGACCGTCAGCCCGTCCGGACCCTACGTGTTCCTCGGCCGTCGATTCTGGACGGAGGAGCTGCCGGTCGCCTCGCTGCTCGCGCCGCTGCTGCGGAGCTCACCGCTGGGCGACCTGAGCGACCTCATCCACGTCACCGACGACGTCGACGAGGCCGCTGAGCTCTTGCTCGACTGACGCTCGCACACGATGGGTATGCTCGCCCCCGTGACGACCCCCGAGCCCGCCCCGCGTTCCCGGCTGATGCTGTGGATCGGGTTGCCGCTCGTCGTGGTCCTGCTCAGCTGTCTGGGCGCGGCCGCGGGCGCGCTGCTGGCCCGGCGCGACGCGCGATCCGGCGATCCGACCGCGCTCGACGTCACGACCACGCCGTCCGGTTCCGCTTCGCCGAGCGCCCGGTCCGCGCGTTCGGTTGTGGTACGCCTGCCGAAGACCTTGCTCGGGCGAGCGAAGACGACCGACAAGACGCTGCTGGAGTCGGCCGAGAAGGCCGCCGCCACACAGCGCGCCGCCGAGGCGGCCACCAGTCAGGTCGTGTCGACCTACTACGGGTCCTTCGCCAAGAAGAACGTCGTCTTCGTGCTGGCCGTCCAGGGCGTCGTCGTCGACCCCGACCATCTCTTCACGACGGTCACCTCGGCGTTGGAGAGCCAGCGCAAGGGTTTGACGCTCACCGAGGTCGCGCCCGGACCGCTGGGCGGGCGGGCCGCCTGTGGTGACTCGACTGTTTCGGGTGGTGCGGTCGCCTCGTGCGTCTGGGTCGACTCCGGGTCCTACGCGTTCATCGAGTTCTTCGGGATGAAGGCGGCGGCGCTGAAGGATCAGTTCGTCAAGGCACGCGGGCAGTTGGAGACGGCGGGCTACTAGGCGATCGGGATTCGGGTCCAGCGGCCGACCGGCAGGACCACCTCGGGTTCGCCGGAGATCCCGTTCTCGTCCATCGCGTTGAACAGCTCCAGGCGTACGCCGTCGAAGATCAGCTCGACGGCGTGCAGCGCGGTCGGGCGCCAGTGCGCCGACATCACCCGTTCGATGAGGTTGACGGCTCGCAGTACGCGGCCGCGCGCCTCGACGACGGTGGGATGGGTGTCGCTCCACCAGTCCAGCCGCAGCCCGGGCCAGTCGACCGGAGCCTGCATGTCGATGGTGTCCCAGCTGATCGCGCACTCGTCGAACTTGCGGTGGGTGATCTCGATGTTGGCGTCGGGGAAGCCGAGGACCACCGGGCCGCTGGTGAACCAGGCGTGCGCGTCGAGGTCCCACATCAGCCAGGATCCCACCAACGGCTGGCCGATGA
Organism: Hamadaea sp.; assembly: GCA_013361475.1. Taxonomy (GTDB): domain Bacteria; phylum Actinomycetota; class Actinomycetes; order Mycobacteriales; family Micromonosporaceae; genus Hamadaea. The sequence goes on along the minus strand of JABFYB010000826.1, from coordinate 6,263 downwards.
CCTGCTGGAAGCGTGCGCGGTGGGCGGCCGCCAGGGCCTGGGCGTCGTGATGCCAGATCGGCTCGTATCCCTCGATTCCCAGCACGATCGACCCTCCCCCCACCGACTATGGACCGGACGATCCTACCCAATCAGGCACAAAAAACGGGGGCGCACACCTGTGGCGCGGCCCCCGTTATAGAACGATCAAGCAATCACTTGCCGAGCGAGGTCCCGACCGAGCGGAGCTGCTGGCAGGCCTCGACGACGCGGGCGGACAGACCGGCCTCGGCCGACTTGCCCCACGAGCGCGGGTCGTAGAGCTTCTTGTTGCCGACCTCGCCCTCGATCTTCAGCACGCCGTCGTAGTTCTTGAACATGTGGTCCACGACCGGGCGGGTGAAGGCGTACTGCGTGTCGGTGTCGATGTTCATCTTCACCACGCCGTAGTCCACCGCGTCGCTGATCTCCTGCGGCAGGGAGCCCGAACCGCCGTGGAAAACCAGGTCGAACGGCTTCTCCTTGCCGTACTTGGCGCCGACGGCGTCCTGGATCTCCTTGAGGATCTCCGGCCGCAGCTTCACGTTGCCCGGCTTGTAGACGCCGTGCACGTTGCCGAAGGTGAGCGCCGCCATGTAGCGGCCCTTCTCGCCGATGCCCAGCGCCGCCGCGGTGGCCAGACCGTCCTCGATCGTGGTGTACAGCTTCTCGTCGATCGCACCGACGACACCGTCCTCCTCGCCGCCGACGACGCCGATCTCGACCTCGAGGACCACCTTCGCGGCCGCGGTCAGGGCGAGCAGCTCCTCCGCGATCTGGAGGTTCTCGGCCAGCGGCACCGCGGAGCCGTCCCACATGTGGGACTGGAACAGCGGGTTCTCGCCCTTCTGGACGCGCTCGGTGGAGATCGCCAGCAGCGGCCGGACGAACTTGTCGAGCTTGTCCTTCGGGCAGTGGTCGGTGTGCAGCGCGATGTTCACGCCGTAGTTCTTCGCGACCTCGTGGGCGAAGGCGGCGAGCGCGACGGAGCCGGTGACCATGTCCTTGACGGTCGGGCCGGACAGGTACTCACCGCCACCGGTGGAGACCTGGATGATGCCGTCGCTCTCCGCCTCGGCGAAGCCCCGAATCGCCGCGTTGAGGGTCTGGGAAGACGTCACGTTGATCGCCGGATAGGCGAAGGCGCCGGCCTTGGCGCGATCGAGCATCTCGGCGTAGATCTCGGGTGAGGCAATAGGCATCTCTGCTGCTCCTAGCCGTTGAACTGCGGGGACCGCGCTGTCCTTCGTTATCTGGAGTATCGCGCATGCGGTGGCTCCGCACGCAGCCGGGCTGTGAACCCGTCCGCTCAGGCGGCGATGCGCTCGTGCTTGCCGCGCTGCCGATTGCGCTTCTTCTCCTGGCGCGTACGCCACATCTCGATGAAGACCGGGATGAGGGAGATGAAGATGATGAGGAAGACGAAGGGCAGGATGTACTTGTCGATCTTGTCCGGCCCGCCGATGGCGTCGATGATCTCCTGGGCGAAGAAGTAGGCCGCCAGCAGGATGCCGTCGGTCCAGAGGATCGCGCCGACGCAGTTCCAGATGAAGAACTGCCGGGTCGGGACCTCGAGGACGCCGGCCACCGGGTTCATGAAGGTCCGCACGATCGGGATGAACCGGGCGAGCACGATCGCCTTGCGCGGCCCGAACTTCTGGAAGTAGTGCTCGGCCTTCTCGACGTACTCCCGCTTGAAGAGCTTCGAGTCGGGCTTGTCGAACATCTTGCGCCCGTAGCGCGCGCCGAGGAAGTGCCCGAACTGGGCGCCGGCGATGGCGCAGAGCGGGGCGAAGATCAGCAGCGGGATGATCGGGATCTGCCAGCCGATGACCTCCGGCGCGGCCGACGAGGCCGCGACGCCGGTCAGGAACAGCAGCGAGTCACCCGGGAAGAAGAAGCCGACCATCAGGCCGGTCTCGGCGAAGATGATCGCCAGTACGCCGACGAGAGCCCAACTCGGCCCCATCCACTCGAGGTAGTCCATCGGATTGAGCGGGTTGAATCCCATGGACTCACCGGCCGCCAGCACGCTCTCACTCGTCTTCACGCCGACCAAGGGTACCGGGCAAGCTTTTGCGATGTGACGCACGTCTAGTGAGGCGGAGGAGGTGGATGTGACCTACGAGGAGTTCGCGGCGACGCGTCTGGCATCCCTTGCCCGGTATGCCGTGATGCTGACCGGCGACGCCCACAGCGCTCAGGATCTCGTGCAAGAAACCATGGTGCGGGCTCAATTGCAGTGGCGGAAGGTCGGCCGCGCCGATTCGCCGGAGGCGTACGTCAAGCGCATGATGATCAACATCTACGTCGACTGGCGACGCGGTTCCTGGTGGCGGCGAGTGCTCCTGCGCTCCGACGCCGGCGCCGAGGTACGCGTACCGGCGGATCTCGCCGAAGGCGCGGCGAACCGGGACCTGGTCTGGCAGGCCTTGGCCCGGTTGCCCCGGCAGCAGCGGGCCGCGCTGGTCCTGCGGTTCTACGAGGATCTGCCGGACGCCGAGATCGCCGAGGCGCTCGGGTGCACCGTCGGCACCGCACGCGGCTACATCTCGAAGGCACTCGCCACACTCCGCACCCGGATGACCCCGGGTCTCGTCTCAGGAGGATCACGGTGAACGAGGAGGACGTCCGGGCCGCGTTCGCCCGCCACGAAGCGGAGGCACCCGACGTGCAGGACTTGCGACAGTCGATCGATCAAGAGGTACGCCGGAGGCGGCGCCGCCGCACGCGGGCGCTCACCGGCGGCCTCGCGGCCGCGGTGGCGCTGGCGATAGCGGTGCCGGTCTGGCTGGCCCAGCGAGCCGGGGTGACCCCGGCGGACGTGGCGAACGTCGCCGCGTCCGGCCCCACCGCCCAGAAGGATCTGAATCTGCTCATCCTCGGCTCCGACAAGCGCGCGAGCTGGGGTGAGAACGAATCCCGGAGCGACACGATCCTGATCGTGCACATTCCGGCCGACCGGAAGAAGATCTACACGATCTCGATCGACCGAAACGTGATCGTGGACATCCCGGCGTTTTCCGCCAGCGGCTACCTCGGCGGGCGGGAGAAGGTGAGCTCCGCGTTCTACTTCGGTTCGCAGCACGGCGCCGGCTGGCAGGGCGGACTTCACCTCAGCGAGCAAACCTTGCGGCAGCTCAGCGGGGCGGTGTTCGACGGCGGCGCGGTCCTGGAGTACAGCTCGGTCCGGCAGATCGTCGACGCGCTCGGCGGCGTTCAGGTCTGCCTGCCGGCCGCGATCACGCTCCGGCTGACCCAGCAGAAGCAGCCGGGCGACAAGGTCCTGCCGGCCGGCTGTCACACGGTGACGGGTAGCGACGCGCTCTTGTTGATGCGCACGCGGTACGGGCTGCCCAACGGCTCCTACGAACGGGACCGCAACCAGCAGCGCGTCCTCGTGGGCATCGCGGCGAAGGCCGCCACGCTGAACCTGCTCACCGACGCGGGTCGGCTCACGAGCCTGCTCAAGGTCCAGGGCCTGCGGCTCGACCTCGGCGAGACCAGCCCGGTCGCGCTCGCCGCCCAGCTGAGCGGTCTGACCGCGGCCGACATCGTGCCGATGTCCTTGTCGAACACCTACGTGAGCGGGGAGAACGGCGGCGAGGGCATCACGGCTGAGGGCAGGGCACTGCTCGCGGCGCTCGGCAGCGGCACGCTGCCCGCCTTCGCCGCCACTCACCCACAGCTCGTCCTCACCCGCTAGCCCCCGCCCGCGCGTGATCATTGCGCCGGCCATGTCGTTTCACGCGACGAAATGTCCGCCGAAACAGCATGGCCGGCGCGGTGATCACGCTTCGGGTCAGGCCAGCAGCGCCTTCAGGAAAATCTGATCCAGCTGCCGCGCGTCGGTCAGGGGGAACGCGCCGCCGCCGGTGATCTCCGCGATCTGCGTCAGTTCCGTCAGGTCCGCGGACCCGATGCCCAGCAGGATCACGCGGATCGGCCGCGCCACGTCCGCGAGCGCCTCCAGCTCCAGCTTCACCTTGGCCAAGGTCAGGCCGCCGGCCAGGTTGCTCCGGCCGTCGGTGAAGACCACGATCGTGTTCGAACGCTCCGGGTCATACGAGGCCTTCAACGACTTGTACGCGGAGAGCAGCGCTTCGAACAGCGGACACTCGTCGGTGCCGGCCAAATGCGCCGACTGCATGGTCTGGTCGAGTTTCTGGCGCTGAGTCTTGTCCAGCGTGCCCATCTGGACGAGGGGCTGCGTACCCCGTCCCGCGAAGCCCCACAGCGCGAGCTGGCTGTCCGAAGTGAACAAGGTCAGCCCGTGGGTCGCCGACTCCTGCATCAGCTTCAGCCGGGTCTTGCCGGAGGCGTTCAGCGGCAGGCTCATCGACGAGGTCACGTCGGCCAGGGTGATGACCTTCGACGGCGTCTTGGCCGCCACCCAGATGCTGAGCGTCGTGCGTACGGAAGTCATGTCGGTCACCGGCTGCACGTGCGCCGGCGACGCGGTCACCCCGTGGCCGACGGTGAACCCCGGGCCGGCCGCGCCCGACGGCGTACGCAGGCCGTGGCGGCCCAGCACGTCGGCGTACGCCTCGCCGGTCAGCGCCGACCGGAACGCCTCGGCCGCCGTACGCACCTTCGGCGTCTTCTGGGCGAGGACGGCGTACGGGAAGTCCAATGTGGGTTCGACGGCCAGGGGGACGGCGGCCACCTTCACCGCCGGATTGCCCGCGTTGTACTGGATCACCGCCTGCTCGCTCAGCGGCGCCGCGCCGAGGCCGGTGGCGAATCCGGTGAACAGGTCCTTCGCGTCCGCGTACGCCTTGTCGGTGTTGACCCGGAGCCGGAACGCGCCGACGAGTTTGGGCAGATCCGAGTCCTGGGTGACGACGACGTCCTTGAGCAGCATCGCGCCGACGAGGCTGGCGGTGTCGCGGCGGGGATCGGTCATGCCGAGCTTCACCTTGCCGTCGGCCAGGATCGCGCCCATCGCCTTGGCGTCCAGTGCCCCGGTGCCGAGTTGCCGCGCCAGCGCCTCGGGCATCCCGACGACGACCGGGCTGATGGCCACCGACGGCGTCACCAGATCGAAGGCGTCCCGGTCGACCGCGCGTACGCGCCCGAGCCAGGCCGAGGAGTCGGGGATCCACACCGCCGGCAGGTCGGCCTCAGTGGGCGTGGGGACCGGGCTACGCCCGATGTCCACCGTGCCACCGGAGTAGGTGCCGAGGCCGTTGGCCACCTCGGCGGACGAGCGGGGCTGCACCTCGACCTTGACGCACGAGGCGGCGTCCTTGGCCGCCGTCTGCTGCCAGGAGTTGGCGATCTCGATGAGCGCCGGGGCGATCGCCGGATCCGCCGCGACGACCAGCCGCGTACCGGTGCTGGTTCCGCACCCGTCTGCGTCCGCCGTCACTGTTTTCACGGTTATTCCCAGGCCCAGCAGGAGCACGGTGGCTCCGGCTACCGCCAGGGTGAGCTGTCCCGGTCCACGCCGGGGGCGATGCCGCCCTGCCATGTCTCACCTCGTCGCGCGGCCCGGACCGGCTCCAACGGTGCCGGTGGGGAGACCGGTCGCGCTCGAAGCCCACAGCTTAGAGGCGAATGAATTTCGCGCAACACCCGGATCTCGGCCGGGTGAAGAACGCATTGGAATACGACGAAGGGAGCGCCTCGCTCGCAGGCGCTCCCTTCGGTGATGCCGTAGTTCGTCGGAATCGTTTGCGCGATTCGCCGACGAAGTTCAGCGGGCCTTCTTCGTGGCGCGCTTACGAGGCGGCGTCAGCAGCTCGGCCACGGTGGCGATCGCCGACGGAACCAGGCTGTAGTAAGCCCAGACACCGCGCTTGTCCCGGTTGAGCAGACCGGCCTCGGTCAGGATGCGCAGGTGGTGGCTCACAGTGGGCTGGGACAGACCGAGCGGAGCGGTCAGGTCGCAAACGCAGGCCTCACCCTCCGGCGCGGACTGGATGAGGCTCAGCAGGCGCAGGCGGGCCGGGTCGGCCAGAGCCTTGAGGACCCCGGCGAGGCGCTCCGCGTCCGCCTTCTCGATGGGCTCACCGGCGAGCGGCGAGACGGGGGGCAATGGGTTATCCACCAGGGCAGTTCCCACTTACTCCATCCTTCCAAGTGAACAATTGACTTGTCTGCATATTAGCAGGTCCAAGTCTAAAGATGTGCTACCGACTCAATCCGAGGTCGGACAGGGTGAAAGCGGCGCGGTACGGCAGACCAGCTGCTCGAACCGCATCGCCGGCGCCTCGATCGACAATAACCGCAACGCCGATCAC
>JABFYB010000475.1 GCA_013361475.1 Hamadaea sp. | reverse complement strand
CGGACGAGACGGTGTGGTCGGTGCCTTGCTTCTTCATCGCCCGGGATCGGCGCGGCACTGGTGTCGCGAGCGAGCTGCTCGCTGAGGCGATCAAGCGCGCGGCGAGGGCCGGGGCGAAGGTGCTGGAGGGCTATCCGACCCAGGTCGACGGGCGGGCGCCGAACGCGGAGCTGTTCACGGGGACGCCGTCGCTGTTCGAGAAGGCGGGCTTCACTGTCCACAAGCGACCGGCCAGCGGCCGTCGGCTCGTGGTGCGCCGCGCGCTCTAGTCGACCGCCTGCCAGTAGGCCATCGCCACCGGTCCGATCGCGGCGCGCATCTGCTGGCGTACTTTCGGCGGCAGCTCTTCGAGCTGGTCGGCGAGCACTTTCGTCAGGGCGTCGTGGAATCCGGTGGCGGCGTCGCGGCCGGTCGGGGTGAGTTCGACCTTGACCGCCCGCCGGTCACAGCTGTCCGGCGTACGCCGCACGTAGCCGCGCCGCTCGACGCGGTCGACCAGGCCGGTCAGGGTGGATTTCTCGATGTGCAGGTGGTCGGTCAGCCCGGCCATCCCCAGCGGCTCGTCCATCAGGGCGCACATGAGCAGCGCCTGCTGGGCGGTCAGCTCGTGAGCCCGGCTGACGTCGGTGAAGACGTGCTGCACGGCCAGCGACAGCCGAATCAGCGCGCCCGCGAAGTCCTCATTATCACCGCTCACGGCGCAAGTCTATCCGCATGTAGTTCGCATCACCAACTATTGGAGTAGTTCGCATTGCCAACTAATCTCGTTCGTACTACGTACAGTTGGTACTGCGAACCAGGAGGTTCCCCATGCGCCAGACCGTGGCCGTCGTCGGCGGTGGATACGGTGGCATCGAGGTCGCCCGCGCGCTCGACGAGGTGGCCGATGTCGTCCTGATCGAGCCCCGCGAAGACTTCCACCACAACGCGGCCGCTCTGCGGGCCGCCGTACGCCCCGACTTCGCCGGACAGACCTTCATCCCCTATGACAAGCTGCTCGTCCACGGCCGCGTCGAACGCGACGCCGCCCGGCAGGTCGCGCCCGGCAAGGTGACCCTGGCGTCCGGCCGTACCGTCGACGCCGACTACGTCGTGCTCGCCACCGGCGCCCGGCACCCGTTCCCGGGCAAGCCGACGCACCTGGACACCGCGCCCGCGATCGAGACCTATGCCCGCCTGCAGAGTCAGGTCGCGGCGGCGGATCGGATCGTGCTCGCCGGGGCCGGCCCGATCGGGCTCGAACTGGCCGGTGAGATCAAGGCCGAGTGGCCCGGCAAGGAGGTCGTCCTCCTCGACCCCGCGCCGGTCATCCTGCCCGAGCGGTCCGCCGAGCTGCGTACCGAGATCGAACGCCAGCTCGCCGACCTCGGCGTCACCGTCGTCCTGGGCGCCGCGCTGCCCGCGTCGTTCGAGGTCGCGCCGGGCGTCATCGCGCCGTTCACGGTCGAGCTGACCGACGGCCGCTCACTGTCCGCGGATCTCTGGCTGCGGTGCTACGGCTCCGATCCCGTCTCGGACTATCTCGCCGGTTCGCTCCAGGCCGCGCGTCTTTCCAACGGACGGGTACGCGTAGAGCAGAGCCTGCGAGTCCACGGTCACGACCGGGTCTACGCCGTCGGCGACATCACCGACATCGAGGAGCCGAAGCAGGCGGTCGCCGCGATGGCGCACGCGGCCGTCGTCGTCGCGAACATCAAGGCCGACCTCGGCCTCGGCGAGCCCACGGTGTACGAGCCGCAGGGCAGCAGCATCCTCATTCCGCTCGGGCCGACGGGCGGCGCGGGGGAGCACCCCGGCATGGGTGTCCTCGGGGCCGAGGTGACCGCTCAGTACAAGGGAACCGATCTGCTCCTCGGTCACTACAACGCGGTGTTCAACCGGTGACGCGGCTCGGTTGAGCGCACTGCTCGTCGCGCCCCCGCTTCAGCGCTGGATCAGGGATCTCGGTCGAATCTTTGGCCCAGGATTCGACCCGGATCCCTGATCCAGCGCCGATCTTGTGGGGCGAGATCGGCGAGCCGTACCTAGGCGGACGGCCGGCCGAGCGTCAAGTAGCCGAACCCGAAAGCGCCCCGATACCCGTGCAGCCACCGCCGCCGGTGATCCTCGGCCGCGGCGCGTACGTGCGCGGCTCGCGGGTGATTCGGGTGACGCAGCAGCCATTCCTCGTCGTCGGCGAGGTACCGCGACTCGAAGTCGTCGAGCTCTTCGGGGGAGGCAGTCTCGGTGAACAGCGGAAGGTAGCCGGTAGCGACCGCCAGGTCGACCAGCCCGGCGAGATCGGGCAGCTCGAAGAAGTCCTCCCAGACCAGGTCCGGCTGCTTCACCGAGTACGCCGGATCCCAGAGCCCGTCGCCGTAGAACAGCCGCCCGCCGGGGCGTACGTGCTGCATCAGGGCGGTCAGCGCGGCGGCGTTGCCGCCGAAGGCGTGACTGGCGCCGACGCAGATCACCAGGTCGGCCTGCTGTTCGACGGCCACCCCGGGGGTGTTGAGGAAGACGGCGCGCTCCGACAGTCCCCGCTCGACGGCCGCGATGCGGCCCCGGCCGAGCAGCTCCTCGTCGGTGTCGACGCCGAGCCCGGTCGCGTCCGGGGCTCGCTCGAGGACGCGCAGCATGAGTTCGCCCCACCCGCAGCCGATGTCGAGAACGTCCACCGGATGCGCGTACGCCAGCCGTGCCGCGATGGCGTCGGCGTGTGCCTCCGAGAGCGGGGCGTTGAAGGACATGTACTGGTAGCGGCCAGGCCCGTCAAGATCACTCATCGTCGGCGACGGTAACACGCTGCCGCGTCCCGCGAGCCTAAGCGGCCGACCCGTAGTCGCGCCCGGCGCCGGGCGTACCACTGGATGCCTTGTGCGCGGTCCCCAACCGGCGGGCGAGTACGCCGACCTCGTCGATCAGCTCCGGCGGCGCCAGGACGGTGAAGTCGTGCCCCAGCACGGCCACATGCATGGCGATGACGGCGGGATTGTCGGCCCCCGTCACGAGCAGACAACTGTCGGCGTCCACCGCTTCGACGACCCCGATGCTGGGCGGAAACCGTTCGGCGACCACGCCGGCCGGGGCGTGGATGCGTACGCGGGCCTGGTAGCGGTAGGGAGCCGTGGTCGTCGCGTCGGCCACGAACGCCGCCGCGTCGGGGGGATCGAGCGGGCGGAATCGAATCCCGATGGTCTTCGGCTGATCGAGGCGATCGGCCCGGAACGTACGCCAAGCGTCCCGGTCGACGTCGCGAGCGACCAGGTACCAGCGGCGGCCCGTGTGCACCAGCCGGTGGGGCTCGACCGTCCGGGTCGTGGTGGACCCGTCCCGGTCCCGATAGCCGAAGGTCAACCGCTGCTGCGACTGGCACGCCTCGGCGATCAGCGTCAACGCGCCCGGGTCCACCGTGGGTGGTGAGCCGGTCAGGGCGACCGTGGTCGACCGCAACGCCGCGGCCCGCTGCCGCAGCCGGGCCGGCAGGATCCGTTCG
>JABFYB010000262.1 GCA_013361475.1 Hamadaea sp. | reverse complement strand
GGCCGAGGGCATCCAGCCCTGGTCGGCGACGACCGACGCGTCGGGCACGTTCACCGCGGATCGACTGCTCGAAGGCGAGTACACGGTGACCGTCTCCGCACAGGGTCACCTGCCGGCGACGGCGAAGGTGACGGTCACCGCGGGCAAGGTCGCCCGGCTCGACGTGACGCTGCAGCCCTACGACGTCGGCGTCCTCGGCGACTCCAGCGGAACGCTCGTGGCGTTCCTCCGCGCCAACGGCGTCGCCGCGACGGAGCTGACCTGGTCGCCGGATCTCGACCTCGACGGCTTCGACACCGTGGTGGTGAACGGCGGGACGCCCGACAAGGCCACCTACGAGGCCGTGGTGGCCGCCGCCGACGCGGCGCGGACGAGCCTCGTCTACACCGGCACGTGGGGGGTGGACCGAGGCGGCCTGCGGCTGCTCGAGCGGTACACCGGCCGTGTGTCCGTGACAGCGCAAGGCTACGGCGAGGGCGCCGTGACGCTGGACGGCTTCGAAACCGGGCATCCGTTGTTCGCCGGGCTCACCGATCCGGCCGACCTGATCGTCTCCGGCGGCTACTACAGCGTCGCGGGCGGCTACGCCGGCAAACCGCTGGCCGAGCTGTCGGTCCGGCGCGCGGACGGAACGGTCGTCCGCGGCCTGGGCGTCGGCTTCGACTGGCGTACGGCCGGAAGCGTCGAGGTGGTGCTGTCCGCGAGCGGCGTGACCGAGGCGGTCGGGCCCCAGCTCGGCTGGACGGAGGCTGGGAAGCGTCTGCTCCTCAACGCGGTGTCGTGGACCCGAACCGTGTCCATGCCGGTCCCGGCGTCTCCGGTGGTGACCGCACCGGCGGTGACGCTCGACGACTCGATCACCGTGTCGGGCACTGCCGACTGGCCGTCGACCGTACGCCTGCGCGTCGGCGCGACCGAGGTGGCCACAGCGGTGACGGCGAAGGACGGAACGTGGTCGGCCAAGGTGCCGCTGTCTCTCGGCAGCAACGCGTTGACGGCGACGGCCGCGAACGCGGCGGGCACCTCCGCCGCGACGACTCCCGTGATCGTCCAACGGTGGCAGCCGGTCTGGACCGTGCCCGGCGCGGGCCGTTCCCGTCCGGTGGTCCTGAAGCTCGACGGCATCACGCCTGGGCGCGCCCCGGCCGACCGCGCGATCCTGGTGGTCCGTGACGCACTCGGCGCGGAGAAGGCACGCCTGTCGCTGAAGTGGACCGACGAGCAGTCCTACCTCGCCGTGCTGAAGGACCTGCCGTCCGGCACGTATTCGCTCAGCGCGGAGTTGACCGTCGGCGGCACCACCGTCGTCGCCGACGGTCCGGAGGTGACGCTCCCGTGAGATCGTGACCGACGAACACTCGATGGGTCGCCGAGGACGTCACTCGAATCGGCGACCCATCGAGACATCGGCCCGACCTCATGCCGCCGGAGTGTCATCCTCAGCAGATGCGCCATGACCGCGCCCTGACGAAGGCGCAGCGATGACTGTCGAGCCGAGCGCCGGGGCGGTGCGAGTTCATCCGCTCGCCCGGACCATCGGCCTGACCGGCCTGGTGGGCACCGTGGTGCTCTTCGTCGCCCTGGGCACCAGTACGCCGGGCGAGCCGCCGACCGACGCCACGACCGCGGCGGCGGCGGACTTCCTCCGTGGTCTGGACGGAACCTGGGTTCGGCTGGGCGAGGTCGTGGCCGACATCGCCATGTTCGCCGTGCTCTGGTTCATGGTCGGTTTCGCGCTGCTGCTACGCCGGGTCGAGGGCGACCTCCCGTGGCGGTCCACCATGGCGGGGCTGTCCGGCCTGCTGGTAGCGGCGTTCGTCATCCTCGACTCCAGCGAGGAGGCGGCGAGCCATCGGGCCGCCGATCTCGATCAAGGGCAGCTGGCGTACGCCTACGACGTCACCACGATCGGGTTCACCAACATCTGGTTGCCCCTGGGCGGCTTCGCCCTCGCCTGCGGATGGGTCATCCTCTCGTCCGGCGCCCTGCCACGGTGGCTGGGATGGTGGGGCGTCGTCAGCGGGATCGGACTCGCCCTCGCGCAGTTCGTCTGGGAGATCCCGATCTGGTTGATCCCGTACGCCGCCTTCTGGATCTGGCTGCTGACTACGTGCGTACTGCTGGTGCGTCGGCCCGTTGGGGGAGCGGACGGGGTCACGCGAAGGTGACCCCGGTCAGCTGCTCGGAGACCGACCACAGGCCGCCCGAAGATGTGCACGTTACGGTTTCGGGATGACGGCCAGCAGCGCGACGAGCGTCGTCGCCCCGACCGACTCACCCGACGGACGTCTTCACTACGCGTGGGTCCGCGATCCCGACGGCCACCAGGTCAAGTTCGTGCAGAAGCGCTGACCCGGCTCGCGTCGTCGGATTCCGCCCGGGTGGCCGCCTCGTGCCGCCTAGGCCGCACAGCTGCGGAAACGCCTGGTCGATGGGGCTCCACCGGCGTGGATTATGCGGTCGGGGTGGTGACGCAAACCCAGTCGTTCTGCGCGGGCGGGTTGTAGGCCGAGACCCCGGCCGCGGTGTACGCGCGTACCTTGAAGCACATGTAGGTGCCCGGCGCCAGACCGGTCCAGTCGTACGTGGTCGTGTTCGCGCTGACGCTTCTCGACGTGTTGCCGTTGATGACGGTGAAGCCGTTCTCGTCCGACGAGTTGTCCGTCCATTGCAGACGGATCGTGCTCGCGCTGATGGGCGTCGCCGCCAGGCTCGTCGGCGCGGCCGGGCCCGAGCCGGACAGCGTCGTGGCACAGATCCAATCGTTCTGGGCGGCCGGAAAGTAGGCCGAGACCCCCGAGGCGTTGTACGCGCGTACTTTGAAGCAGGTGCGGGTGTCCGGCGTCAGCCCGGTCCAGTCATAGGTCGTCGTGTTGGCGGCGATGTTCTTCGACGTGTTGCCGTTGATGACGGTGAAGCCGCCTTCGGCGGTCGACTTGTCCGCCCAGCGCAGGCGGATCGTGCTCGCGCTGATCGGCGTGGCCGTCAGGTTCGTCGGCGCCCCGAGCGGAGTCGCTCCGCCGCCGGAAACCGGGCTGGCGATGCTGGACCGGGGCGCGGGACTCGTCCCGCCTGTGCTGGACGGTGAACCCGTGGCGGTGGGGCTCGGCGGCGTACTGGTGGCTGGGCTGTTCGCCAGAGGACTCGCGGTGTTCACACTCAGACCGTCGCCGAGGCTCTCGGCCTGCGGGTCGTCACCCCGGCTGAGCAGCACGCCGGCCGCCACTAGGACGGAGACGACCAATCCCGCCGCGACTACGACGAGTGTCCGCCGGGTGGAGCGCCGGCCGGCGGTGGGCTGACTCGGCGTCGGTATCGTCACCATCGCCTGGGGACGGGGCGACGGCACATCGGACTCTTCCAGCGCCCGCCGCGCCTCCTGAGCCAGAACCGCGCCCGAGGGCCAGCGATTCGCCGGGTCCTTCTCCATCGCTCGTTCCACGATCGCCCGTACGCCGATCGGCACGTCCGGCGGCAGCGGCGGCGCCTCGTCGTGGACGTGACGCAGCGCGACCTCCACCAAGTTGTCCCCGGCGAACGGCAGCCGACCGGCCAGGCACCGGTACGCCACGATGCCGAGTGAGTAGATGTCCGACGCCGGTGTGGCCGGTCGGCCCAACGCGCGCTCGGGAGCGATGTACGACGCGGTGCCGATCAGCGATCCAGGCGCGGTGTGCCCGGCTGCGCCGGACGAGCGGGCGATGCCGAAGTCGCCGACCAGGACGCCGCCGTCCGGGCGTACCAGGAGATTGCCCGGCTTGACGTCGCGGTGGGTGACACCTTTCTCGTGGGCCGCGTGCAGCGCCTCGGCCGCGTCGGCGACCAGTCGCATCGTGGCTTTCGCGCTGAGTCGCTCGACCCGGGCCAGCGTCTCGGCCAGCGACTCGCCGTCGATGTACTTCATGACCAGGTAGACGCCGGCCGCCGGGTCGTCGCCGAAGTCGTACACCTCGACCACGCCGGGATGGCTGATCGTGGCCATGACGCGGGCCTCGGCCCGGAACTCGTCGACGAAGCTCGGCTCGTTCGGCGGCGCGTCGAGCAGGCACTTGACCGCGACGGTGCGGGCCAGCACGAAGTCGAAGGACTTCCACACCTCACCCATGCCACCGCTGCCGACGCGCTGTTCGAGCTGATAGCGCCCGGCCAGCACCATTCCCGCACGGACCACTGCGACCACCTTCGGCAGGCTGCTGGATCGAGCAGACCAATTGTCAACTCGCAGAGGGTACGCCGTCGCGCGCTTACTCGGTGGCCGCGGTGCGGGCGGTTTCCAGACGTTCGAACGGGCCGGGCTCCGCGCTCGGATTCGGCGGTGCGCCGAGATGGCGTACGCGAAGATCGGCCATGAGTTCTTCGAGGAACGCCGGGCCTCCGTCGCGTAGGAGGTGCTGCCGTCGGCGGAGTTCGTCGTCGCCGGAGCGCCAGTCGAGACCCCAGTTGCCCAGGGCGTAGAGGATGGGAAGAGTCTGGATGCCGGCCTCGGTGAGGCTGTAGCGGGCGCGCTGCCCGCGCGCTGCGGTGCCGCGGGTGAGGATTCCCGCTTCGACGAGGCGTACGAGGCGGTCCGCGAGGATGTTCGACGCGATGCCCTCGGCCGACCCGGTGAGCAGGGCCCGGAAGTAGCGGCGGTCGTCGAAGACGACGTCCCGCAGGATGAGCAGCGACCAGCGATCTCCCAGCACCTCGACGGCGGCGCCGATCGGACACCCGGACCGTGATTCCACGATTCCTCCTTGACGGCTAGGTCGCCCCCACTATAGTGGTTGCAGAACGCAATCACTTGGAGGTGGGCATGGGACGTCTCATCTATTCGATGAACGTGTCCGTCGACTTGCGGATCGAACAGGTGCCCGGCGACAACGGAGCCGGTGAATGGCTGCGCATCGACGAGGAGTTCCACCGCGAGGCGAACGCGCTGGCGCGGGAGGTCGCGCTCATGGTTCACGGCCGGGTCTTCTACGAGATCATGGAGGAGTACTGGCCACGGGCGGGGGATGACGCCTCGCTGCCGGACTACATGCGGGAGTACGGCGAGATCTGGACGGCCAAGCCGAAGGTGCTCGTCTCCCGCACCCGCCAGGAGGCCGAGCACAACACCCAGATCATCGGCGAGGACGCTCTCGGCCGGCTCGCCGTCCTGCGGGCGCAGACCGACGGCCTCATCAGCGTCGGCGGGGCGACCCTCGCCACCCAGTTGCTGCGGGCAGGGCTGCTCGACGAGCTGCTGCTGTGGACCCATCCGGCGATCCTCGGCTTCGGCCGGCCGCTGTTCGACGACTATGACCGGCCGATCGACCTAGAGCTGATCGAGCAGCGATCGTTGCGATCGGGCATCACGGTCCACCGTTACGCCATCAAGGATGCGAAGGAGACGAACCCGTGCTGACGCGGATCGCGGAGGGCGTACTGGTCCACGAGAGCGACTTCGTGCAGAGCAACGCCATCGTCGTGCAAGGCCACGCCGGCGTGCTGCTCATCGACGCCGGCCTCCAGGACCACGAGATGGTCTGTCTGGCGAACGACCTGTCGCAGTCGGGCCAGACCGTCGTGGCAGGCTTTTCCACCCACCCGGACTGGGATCACCTGCTGTGGCACCCGCGGTTCGGCGACGCGCCACGGTATGCCACGGCCCGCTGTGCCGCCGCCGTGGCAGAGCAGCTCTCCGATCCCGAGATCAAGACGAAGATCATCGAACACCTGGAATCGACCGGCATAGCCGACCAGGTGCCGCTGGACCTGTACGGCCTCATCACCGCGTTGCCCGCCGGGATGGCACAGATCCCCTGGGACGGTCCCGAGGTCCGGATCATCGAGCATCAAGCGCACGCGCCGGGGCATGCGGCGCTGCTGATCGGCGAGCGCCGCGTACTGGTCGCCGGCGACATGCTGTCCGACGTCCTGATCCCGATGCTCGACCTCGAGGCTGAAGATCCGATCGAGGACTATCTCGCCGCACTGCGGCTGCTCGATGCCGTCGCCGGCGATGTCGACGTCGTCGTCCCCGGCCACGGGTCCGTCGGGGGAGCCGGCGAGGCGCACGCGCGCATCCAGGCGGATCGGGCGTACGTGCTCGCGCTGCGGGAGGGCGGGGTGCCCAGTGACGCGCGGGTCGGGTCGTCGGCCAAGCCCGGCTGGGAGTGGGTCAGCGATGTCCACGACGGGCAACTCCAGCGGCTCAAGGACAAGCGCTAGCGCGGCGGCTCGCCGCGCCGGCGCTTGCGCAGCCCTTCAGCAGCCGATGCGGCCGGCGCCCAGGGCCACCTCGTCGAACCACAGCGTGTCGGCGCCGACTCCGTAGCTCTCCCAGCCAAGGCGGAGATCGGTCAGGCTAGGCCGCCAGTTGGTGCGGCTGAGCCATTGCTGATCGATGTCATGCGTCGGTACGCCGTCCTCGTGCAACCCGGCCACCTCGGTGCCGTTGAGCCACGTCTGCATGGTTCCGTCGGCGCCACTGACCTTGAACTCGACGCAGTTCCACGAGTTCACCGGCAATACCGCGGACAACGCCACACCCGCCGGGCTCTGCTCGGGCAGCGTCGCGTCGTCGGACTGGCGGTTCCACTGCAGGGCGCCGTTCTGGCCGCCCATCCGCAGGTCGCGGTTGCCGTCGGCGGAGTCCTTCAGCGCCACGAAGGTGACATGCGAGGCCGGGAGCGCGGTCGTATGGCGTACGTAGAAGCGGGCGTACCACACCGAGCCGGTCAGCGTCGCCGTCGATCTGACGAAGACGTGATTGCAGTAGCCTTCCGTTCCGCTGATCTTCAGCGACTTGCCCCCGCGGTACGCCGTTGTCGTGTCGACGGTCGCGGTACCCGTGCCCTGGCAATCCGGGTAACTCACGACCCATGCCCCGCTGGGCGTACCACTGGCTTGGCTCTCGAAGCCCTCGCACAGCGTGAGGGTTCCGCAGGAGCTGGAGCTGGGCGATCCCGACGGCGACGCGGACGGTGAGATGGACGCGGACGGTGAGGCAGACGCGGAGGGTGACGCCGACGCGGACGGTGAGGCCGACGGGCTGGTCGGCACCGTGCCGCAGGGAGCGCCGTTGAGCAGCAGCGCCGTGGGCGTGGGATCGGCGCTGGCCCAGGTGCCCTGTACGCCGAACTCGACCGTGGCGCCCGGGTTGATGTCGGCGTTGTACGCGAGATTGGTGGCGGTCACCGCGGTCCCGGATTGGGCGACGGTCGCGCCCCAGGCCGAGGTGATCTTCTGATCTCCGCCGTAGGCCCAGGTCACCGTCCAGCCGTGGATTGCGGTGCTGCCGGCAGTGATGTCGACGTAGCCGACGAATCCGCCGGGCCATTCGTTGACGCGGTACGTGACTTGGCATGCTGTCGCGGCG
The DNA here is from genome assembly GCA_013361475.1 of Hamadaea sp. Classification (GTDB taxonomy): domain Bacteria; phylum Actinomycetota; class Actinomycetes; order Mycobacteriales; family Micromonosporaceae; genus Hamadaea. Next base: position 7,254 of record JABFYB010000262.1, on the reverse strand, counting down.
TTCGCCACGGGGGCGGTCGCGACGAACGTGCCGGCCAGGCCAACGGTGGCGAGGACGGTCACGGCGAGCGCGCCGATGGTCCGCGATGATCTTGTGATGCGCATGGGCGATCCTTTCGAGTGGTGGTGGAGACACCACAATGGACTCTATGCGCTGATGAACGTCGATGTGTGGCCGTCCCGATGAGTGGACTTGCCCCGGATGCCCCTCTCGTTACTCAGTGCAGCGATCCCTGACGCAGTGTCACCGGATATGCGAGGTACCCGACCTCGCGGCCGCTGAATGTGAGGAATGCCCGATTCGCTCTATAGGCCAGATAGACGATGTTTCGGGGGTGTGATCGACGCGACGATGGATCAGGCGACGAACACACGGAGGGATGAGCGATGTTCCACCTGAACCTGGACACCATGTGCGAAGCGCTGTTCGCCTCGCACGTGCAAGCTTCCGACCGCCCCGACTCGCGGCAGGTCACCGCGGCGATCACCGGGGTACTCGACCAGTTCGGCCCCCAGTACTGCGCCGGGCAGGTGGCCCAGGAGTTCGGCGACCACCCGGAGTCGGCCGCCGCCCGGATGCGCTGGGTCCGCGAGACCATGGCGTCGGGTCTGCGTTCCTCCGTGCCCCTCGTCTGGTACGCCGAGCGCGCGTGACCCGGCGTACCAGCTGAGGCGTACTAACTGAGGCGTACTGACTGAGCGGACGTCAGCTGCAGGCGACGCCGTTGAGCGCGAAGCCGGTCGGCGCCCCCGTGTTGCCGGTGTGCGTGGCCTGGTAGCCGATGCCGACCGAACCGCCGGCGGCGATGGTCGAGTTGTAGCCCGCGTTGTTCGCGGTCACCGCGCCGCTGGCCGGGCTGTAGGTGGCGTTCCAGCCCGAGGTGATGGTCTGTCCGCTCGGAAGGGTGAAGGTCAGTCGCCAGTTGGTGACGGCCGAGCCGCTGGTGTTGGTGATGGTGAGGTTGTTGGTCAGCCCCGTGTTCCAGGCGCTGACCGCGGACGTCACCCGGCAGCCGCCACCGGTGGGCGGCGGGCTCGACGACGGAGCTGAGGACGACGGCGAGGCGGTCGGCTGGGACCCGTCGGGCGCGACCGCCCGTCCGGTCGTCGGCGAGATCATGCCCGCGCACAGGTTGCGGCTGGCCAAGCCGGCCGCGATCTGCGGAATGGCGGCGACCGTGTTCGCCGGCCAGTCGTGCATCAAGATGATCTGACCGTTGGTCAGCCGGGCGTTGGCCGCCACGATGGACGCGACGCTGGCGTTGTTCCAGTCCTGCGAGTCGACGTCCCAGATGATCTCGGTGAGGCCGTACTGCGCCTCGACCGACTTCAGCGTGCTGTTGGTCTCGCCGTACGGCGGCCGGAACAGCTTCGGCGCCGAGCCGGTGATCTGCTGGATCGCCGACTGCGTGTTGCCGATCTGGGTCGACATCTGGGCCGAGCTGAGCTGGGTCATGTGCGGGTGGTCCCAGCTGTGGTTGCCGATCCACATGCCCGCGTTCTTCGTCGCCTGGACGAGCGACGGATTCGCCTGCGCGTTCTTGCCCTCGTCGAAGAACGTGGCGCGCAGGCCGTTCGAGGTGAGCGCGTTGAGCAGGTTCTGGGTGTTGCCGGGGGTCGGGCCGTCGTCGAAGGTCAGCCCGACATAGCCGCTGCACGTGGCCGCCTGGGACGGAGCGGCGGCCAGCGTGAGGACGGCGACGGCGCCGGTGACGGCCGCCGCTACGGTGGCGGCGACGGCGAGGATTCTGCGGGCCGGGCGAGGTGTGGAAACCATGGCCTCTCCTTGCGTACGGCCACCGGGTGGAGACCAGTGGCCAGGTTCGATGAAGAGTCATTGAAACATCGCCATCAATATTTCCGCAAGTTTCGGAGGTCCGGCCCTTCCCGGTAGCTCCAATATGGAGAGTTTAGGCAGGTCGGCTGGATATCGGCGGATCGGAATTTTCGGGACTTCCGTACCTCCTGATCAGAGGTGAAAGATGATCGTCAACGGTCGGCGATCGAAACTGTCCCACGTCTCCAGCGGTTCGATCAGGTCGAGCCGCGCGAACCGGCGTACCAACGCCAGCAAGGTCTGATCCAGCACGAGCCGGGACAGCAGCGCCGCCGGGCAGTAATGCCGTCCGTGGCCGAAGGTCAAGTGCGGGTTCGGAACACGGGCCAGGTCGAGCCGGTCCGGGTCCGCGTACCGGTGGGGGTCGCGGTTGGCGGCCGCTTTGAAGATCCGGAAGGTACGCCCGTCAGATGCGACGCGCGTGCTGTGGCGCCCCGGCGGCTCGCCGAAACGCAGCAGTTCGTCGGTGGCAGTCGTCAGCCGAGTCGCCGGATCGGCGGCCAGCCAGGCGTACGCGTCGGGGTGCCGGGCGAGTGCCACCAGCGCGGACCCTAGGGCATTGCTGAGATTGGTCATCCCGGCGGACACCGTGAACAACAGGTTCGCGGCCACCTCCCGGGACGACAGACCGGAGCGGGCCAGCCAGGCCGCCATCGTGCGGGGCTGGTCGGACGAGGTGTCATCGGCGATGGCCGTCAATCGGGCCAGAGCCTCCGGGAGAACGTTCGGGCCGAGGTCGCCGAGGTCGATCGCCCGGGCCAGGTTCACCCAATAGGGATGCGACTCCGGGCCGCCCAACCCGACGACCAGATCGAGCACTGCCGACGCCAGCCGGTACGCCACCAGCACACCGACGTCCACCGGTAGGCCGACGGGCAGGTCCGCGACCACCGTACGCGTGACGGCGGTCAGCAACGGCAACCGCGCCGTCACGGCGGCGGACAGCGCGGCGTCGACCGCCTGGCGGTGGCGTAGGTGATCGGCGCCGTCCATGTTCAGGACGTGTGCGTCGAAGTCGTGCCCACTGCGAAGACGGCTCCGGCTCAATCCGAGGTCGGCCAGCGTCGCGCGGGCCTCCGCGTATCGGCGGATCTCGACGTCGTCCACTACTTGGCCGTACCCTCGGGACCGGTCGGCGGGCTGAGCAGACTGTGCACGCTCGGCAGCCCGACCACCGGTGGGTGCAGCTGCGCGTCGCCGGTGGCGCTGCTCAGCTTCACGCCGGGTTCGACCTCGGCGGCGGTGGGGTGACCGTTGCACTGGATGCCGGCGGTGGGGTGACCGTTGCACTGGATCGCGGCTGCTACTGGGTGGCCGTTGCATTGGATTCCCGCAATGGCGTGGCCGTTGCATCTGACGACACCGGCCTTCGTGTGGCTGTCGCCATGCACGGCGGGCGCGGTGTGATCGCCGGCTGCCGTGTGGCTTTGCGCATGCCCGTCGCACAGCAGGCTGTGGCCGTCGCACAGCAGGCCGTGTGTGTCAGGGGCGAGCGGGTGTCCATTGCAGACGAAGCTGTGCCCGTTACACAGCAGGCTGTGCCCGTTACACAGCAGGCTGTGCCCGTCGCACAGCAGGCCGTGTGTGTCGGGGGCGAGCGGGTGCCCATTACAGACGAAGCTGTGCCCGTTGCACACGAAGCTGTGCCCGTCACACACGAAGCTGTGCCCGTCACACACGAAGCTGTGCCCGTCACAGACGAGGCCGTGCCCGTTGCAGACGAAGCTGTGGCCGTCGCACAGCAGCCCGTCCGGGGCCGCCGGCACAGCGGCGCCGAGGTTTCCGACGGCGGACAGTGCGATTCCGGCTCCGAACAGGCCGGACTTCGACAGCCGCTCGCCGAGCCGGTCGGGGCCGGCGGTCGCTTCTGCGCTGTCCAACGCCTGCAACGCCGACAGCTCGGTCGCCGACAGACCGTGCTCCCGCGCCACGGCTGGGCCGTCCTCGCGTACGCGGCGGGCGAAGTCGGCGTCGGTGGCCATCCGCACCATCGCGTCGCGCATCGTGGCGTCGCTCATCGGGGTCCCTCCTAGGCACCGTGGTCGATGGAGGCCGAAGCCTCCGCTCGCGGACAAGTCTGGGCTGGTCACGGCGCTGTCCGCGAGAGCCTGGCCAGTCCGGTAGCGGACAGCCGGATTTGAGTACCGGCCGCTCATGCGGAGAGCGCCGGCCGCCGTTGACCATGTGCCCCATGAGGAAGTCTGTAATCACCGTCGTCCTGGCGGCGGCCGTGAGTCTTACCGGGGCCTGTGGTCCCACCGACACGACGAGTTCCCCGGCAACGACGCGCTCCTCGGGGTCCACCACGACGCCGGCCTCGGTGGGTGGCGGAGGTGCCACGGCGTCGGCAGCGGCCAAGGTCACGCCCGAGCAGTTGTGCGCCCTGATGACCGTCGCCAAAGCCGCTCAGATCTCCGGCTTCCCGATCGAGTCCGCCGAGCCCAGCATGTCGGGGGATGTGGCGGTCTGCACCTACAAGGCGAACGTGTCGGGCACGCCGCTGGGCAAGATCATCACCGAGTATCAGCCGAACGCCAAGACGCTGTTCGACCTGACCAAGGCGAAGGGACAGGCGGTCGCCGGACTCGGGCAGGAGGCGGTGTATTTCTCGTCCTCCGGGCAGCTCAGCGTACGCCTGGACGACCGGAATCTGTTCCACTGCTTCGTCCTGGACCTGCGGATGAACCACGGCAACCCGAAGGCGGGCGCGATCCAGGTGGCCAAAGCCGTGGTGCCGCAGTTGCCGGGTGCGTAGCTGGGCCTGCGTTCGGAGTAGATTTCCGCGCGTGCGTCCTCAGCCCGCGCCCACGAACGGAGTCGCCCGGCGGGCGGCCGGCCGCGAGGCCGAGCTCGCCCGGGCCCGGCTCGTGCTGGCCGAGGCCGGCGGTGTGCTGCTGGTCGGCCCGGCCGGCGTCGGCAAAACCCACCTGGCCCGGGCGCTCGCCGATGATCAGGCCGAATGGGTCGCGGCCACCCGTGCGGCTGCGACCATCCCGTTCGGTGCGTTCGCGCGATACCTCGACGTTCGTCGGCCGGAGCTCGAGCACCCCCAACCGTCGACGCTGCCCGTGCTGTTGCTCCGGGAGTTGCTGGATCGGCTCGCCGGAGCGTCGTCGACCGTAGTCGTGGACGACGCTCATCTGCTCGACGCGGGGTCGGCGGCTCTGGTGCACGACCTGGCCCGCAGCGGCGTACGCCTCATTCTCACGGCACGCGCGGGGGAGCGCGTACCCGATGCGATCGAAATCCTGCGCCGCGACCGCCGCACGCCGTCCGTCGAGCTGACCGCCTTGACCGCGGACGGTGTGGCGACGCTTGTCGCCGATCTCCTCGGCGGACCGCTGGACCCGGCCACCACGGCCGCGCTCTACCGGCTGACCGGCGGGAACACGCTTGCGTGCGTGGAGCTGGTGACGTCGGCGACCGAAGACGGCACGCTGCACCGCGGCCTCGACGCGCGATGGCACTGGCGCGACGACAGCCGGCGCGGCGGCGTCACGCGGGTGCTCACCGACCGGCTGGCGTCGGTGTCGCCGGCCGAGCGCGAGGTCCTGCTGACAGTGGCGCTCGGCGAGCCGGTCGACGCCGACGCGATCATCGCCTTGTCCGGCGCCACGCTGATCGAGTCGATGTGCGAGCGGGGGTGGCTGCACGCCACGCCCGCCGGCGACCTCCTCTCACTGCCGCATCCGCTCTACGGCGAGGTGCTGCTCGAACAGGCCGGCCCCGTGACAGCTCGCCGGTTGCGGCGCGCACTGGCCGACCGGCTCACCGGCGACCGGCACCTCCTCCAGCGGGTGACCCTACGGCTGAACGCCTCTGACCTGCCCGACGAGGCGGAGTTGCTGGCCGCTGCGGCTGACGCGCTGGCGCGTATGGATGGCGTGCTGGCGCAACGGCTCGTCACGGCGGCCGGCGGCGAGTCGCCTCGCCACGCCGAGCTTCTGGCCGGTGCCCTGTCCGCGCAGAAACGCCATGCCGAGGTCGAAACAGTCCTCAGCGCGGCGACTGCGCGCTATCCGGACCGGCTCGAGCTGATCAGTGCTCGTGTCTCCAATCTGGTACGCGGACTGTGCCGAGACGATTCGGCGGTGGCGTATCTGAGTTCCCTGGTGAACGGCGAGGCTCTCGGCGAACCGGCCGCCACGGTCGTCGCCGTGCAGCTGGCCACGTTGCGCCGGGAATACCGGGCGGCGATCGAAGCGTGCGCTCACGATCCGTTGCTGGCGGCGGTCGACCTCGCCGGGCCGGGCGGCTACGCCGTCTATCAGCTGGCCGGGGCGTACTTTCAGGTCGGGATGCTGTCGGCGGCGCTGGACCTCCTGCGTCACCACGATCAGCCGGGCCGGCCGGCGGAGGTGCTGCTGTCGTTGCGGTTCGGCGCGGTCGGTTCGCTGCTGGCCGCCGGTGATCCGGATGGCGCTGATCAGGTCGCCGACGGCCTGGTCCAGTGGGGACAGTCGGCGCACTGGCCCGCGGCGAGGTGCGTCGGTCTCGCCGCCGCCGGAGGCGTCCACGCTTACCGGGGCGCTTTCCATGAGGCGGCGATCAAGCTTCGGGCCGCCGGTGAAGTAGGGGAGCAGAGCCCGGCTGCGACCCGGCATTGGATCGCGTGTCAACTCGCGACCGCGGAAGCGGCACTCGGCCGGATCGACCCGGCCCAGGCGAACCTGCGAGCCGCCACGCTGATCAGGGAAGGCGGCTCGATGCCTTACGTAGCCGCCGAGGAACGGCGGGCCCGTGCATTCGTGCTCGGCTGTTGTGGGGCCGGCGCTCAGGCGGCGCAAGAGCTGTACCAGCTCTTCGAGGAGCATGTCAGCCACGGGGAGTACGCACCCGCGATCGAGGCGGCCCTCCTGCTCGCCCGCATCCACGACGCGTCGGCGGCCGCGCGCCTCATCGAGCGGGTCCCCGCCCTGCCCTTCACCTACGCAGTGCACGCCGACTACATCCGGGCACTTGCGGAACGGTCTGCTTCGGCCCTGCTGGACGTCGTCCAGTCCTACAAAGGCATGGGAGCGCTGGGTCTCGCCGCGGAAGCGGCCGACGCCGTCGAACGCTGCGGCCCGCGTACCGCTCGGAAGGCGCTGTCGGCGGCGGCATTCCGCCGAGACCGGCTCCTCGAAAGCGGAGCAGTCACTGTGTTGCCCTGGTGGTCGGGGTCGGCCCCGTCTCTCCTGACGCCGCGCGAACGGGAGATAGCCGTTCTGGCCGCCGACGGCCTGTCGAATCCCGAGATCGCCGCCCGCCTGGTCCTGTCGGTACGCACGGTGGAGAACCATCTGCATCGGATCTACGCCAAACTCGGCGTGACCGGCCGGAAAGGCGTACGCGAAGCGCTTCACTGGGCATGATCGGGCTGCCGCGGATGCGAGACGCTCGCTACCATCCGGCGATGCCGACCACGCCACCGGACCC
>JABFYB010000490.1 GCA_013361475.1 Hamadaea sp. | reverse complement strand
GCGCCGAGGCCATCCGACGAGCCGGCAGCCCGCCACCGGGGAGTCGGCAGCCCGCCAACATGGCAGGAGGCAGCCCGCCGCCGACGAGTCGGCAGCCCGCCAACCGGGGAGGAGGAATGCTCCCCGGCGGCGGGCCGCCGACGGCTTGCGGTCGGCCGGTCAGGTGGTCAAGTCCCGCCGCCGGAACAGGGCCAGTCCGCCGACGGTCAGCGCGACCGCCACCACAGCCAGCGCGATCAGGGGCAGCGCCCGGGGGTCGGCGACCGGTACCGCCGGCACGTGACTGAACGGCGAGATGTCTCGGGCCGCCTGCGGCAGGCCGAACAAGTCGCCGAGCATGCCGAAGGCGATGCTCACGACCAGCCCGGTCCAGGCGAGCGCGACGCTGATCCGGGGCAGTGCCCCGAAGGCGAGGACGACGAACCCGGCGACGGTCAGCGCGGCCGGCAGCTGGACGAGGGCGGCCCCGGCGAGGGTGCCGACGCTGGTCTGACCGCCGGTCGACAGGTCGCCGAGTCCCATGGCGAGTCCCGACGCGACCAGCAGAACGGCGGCGCCCACGACCGCGATGACGAGGTGCGAGGCGACCCAGCGGATCCGGCCGGTCGCCGTGGCCAGGACCGCTTCGGCGGTGCCGGCCGTCTCCTCGCTGCGCAGCCGCAGCAGGACCTGGACGGCGAACCCGGCGGCGAGGACGCCGAAGATCGCCATCATGGCCGCGTAGAAGACGTCGACGAGACCGCCGGACGCTCCCCCGGCGAGCTGGCCCATCAGGTCGGCGACGCCCTTGTTCTCCTCGAACGCGTCGTTCACCGTGTTGCCGAGGGTGCCGATGCCGTAGCCGAACACCACACCGCCGATCAGCCAGCCGAGGACGGTGCCGCGCTGCAGTCGCCAGGCCAGGCCGGTCGGGCTGAGCAGCGAGGGGGCCGCGGCGGGCGGGCCGAGCCGCGCGGGCACCAGGCCCGCGCCCAGGTCGCGGCGGTTCACCAAGGCGTACGCCCCGGCGGCGCACACGGCGAAGAAGAGCAGCGGGAGGATCAGCACCCACCAGCGCTCGTCGCCGTAGGGCCGGACTTGTTCGCCCCAGCCGAGCGGCGAAAGCCAGGCGACCCAGGAGCTCGTGACCTTGATCCCGTCCGGCCCGATGTCGCCGAGCGCGTCGCCGACGCCCCGGATGAAGTACGCCACGCCGATGCTCGCGGCGGCGAACCCGTTGGCGGCGCGGGCGGTGCTGAACACCTGAGCCGCCAGTGCCGCGATCCCGGCGAACGACAGCCCGGTGACGAGACTCGCCGCGCCCCAGGCGACCGAGCCCGCCGCCGGCAGACCGGCCCCGAGCAGGGCAAGGGTGGAAAGCAGTCCCATGAGGACATTCGCGATCACCGCATGGGTCAGCGCGGCGGCCAGCGCGGCGTGCCGGCCGATCGCGGCCGAGCCGATCAGCTCCGCCCGGCCGGTCTCCTCGTTCTGCCGCGTATGCCGGACGACGAGGAAGGTGCTCATCAGCGCCACCAGCACCAGCAGGGAGGCGAGGTTCCGGAAATTGACGAGCGCGCCCTGCGTGACGCCGACCGGGGTACCCCGCATGAGCAGCACGGCCGGGCTCGTGACGGCGCCCTTGAGCGCGGTGGCCGCGTCGGCCTCCGTCGGGAACTCGTCCTTGACGGCGGCGGCGCCGGCGTACAGGAGCAGCATCGCGCCGACGATCCAAATCGGCAGCTGCACACGGTCTCGCCTTAGGGCGAGTCTGGTCAACCGGAGCGCGCCCGTCATCGCGACGCTCCCGAGGCCGTGACGGCAGCCGGGCGGTCGTAGTGACGCAGGAACAGCTCCTCCAGCGTCGGCGGCTGGCTGACCAGCCCGCGTACGCCGGCCTCGGCGAGCAGGCGCAGTGCCTGCTCCAGGGCGGTGTTGTCGACGGCGAAGCTCACGTGGCCGTCCCGGGCCTGCAGATCGTGCACTCCCGGCAGGGTGGCCAGACCGTCGACCGGCCCCGCGAGGTCGGCCCGGATCGCCGTACGCGTCAGATGCCGCAGGTCGGCGAGCGTACCGGTCTCGACGGCCTGGCCGTCGCGGATGATGGTGAGCCGGTCGCAGAGGGCCTCCACCTCCGACAGGATGTGGCTCGACAGCAGGACGGTACGCCCGCCGCGCTGCACCTCGGCCCGCACGACCTGCCGGAAGACCTCCTCCATCAGGGGGTCGAGGCCGGAGGTCGGCTCGTCCAGGATGAGCAGTTCCACATCGGAGGCGAGTGCCGCGACGAGGGCCACCTTCTGCCGGTTGCCCTTGGAATAGGTGCGGGCCTTCTTGCGGGGGTCGAGGTCGAACGCCGTGAGCAGTTCGGCGCGGCGTTGCTTGTTGAGCCCGCCGCGCAGGTCGCCGAGCAGGTCGATGACCTCCCCGCCGGACAGGTTGGGCCACAGCGTGACGTCGCCGGGCACGTACGCCAGCCGCCGGTGCAGCTCGGTGGCCTGCGCCCAGGGATCGCCGCCGAGCAGCCGGACCGTGCCGCCGTCGGAGCGGAGCAGGCCGAGCAGGACGCGGATGGTCGTGGTCTTCCCGGCGCCGTTCGGGCCGAGGAATCCGTGCACCTCGCCCGTGCGGACGGCGAGGTCGAGGCCGTCCAGCGCGCGCGTGCGCCCGAACGACTTCACCAGGCTTTCCACCTGGATCGCGTGCGTGATCGCGTCGGACATGGTGGTCGTCACTCCTTCGGAGAGGATTCGGGAGAGGTGTCGAGCAGTCGATCCATCGCCGCGTGCAGGTAGCCGGCCTGCTCGGGCGACAACATGGCGGTGGCGGCGACGTCGATGAGGGCGTGGTTCAGCCGCACGTAGCCCTCGGTGCTGGCGAGGTCGACGCCGAGCACTCGGGACAGTTGATCGGAGAGCAGGAAGAGGCCGAGTTGCATCGCGCAGATCGCGGCCCCGTAGGCGCGCGCGTCACGTGTCTGTACGCCGGTCTTGCCGACCCACTCCTCGCCGAGGTCGACCATCCGGTCGAACATCGCCGTGGCGGCCGGTGAGCCGTCCCGTATGGACTGAACCAGGTAGCGCTGCAGCAGCCGCATCTCCGGGCTGTGGCTGACGAGGAAGCCCGGATCGGCGATCTTGCCGGCGAAGACCTCCTCGCGGAACTGGTCGGTCCGCTCCTGCGCGAAGACGTCGCAGGCGTCACGCAACGCCTCCTTGGAGCCGAAGTGGTGCCTCAGCAGCCCCGAGGAGACCCCGGCCTCCTGCGCGATGTCGCGGACGGATGCCCCGGCGATCCCCCGGTCGGCGAACAGCCGGATGGCGGCGTCTCGGATGCGGGCCCGGGCGGTCAGATCGTCGGGCGCACGTTCGCTACACATACGTATAGCGTACTACACGCTCGTGTAGCCGCCAAGGGGCATACCGGAAGGTAGGTTCGGATCATGGCGACCGCTGACCCCGCAGCCGATCTGGCCCCGAACGAACTGCGCATCCTCGTCGCAGTCGA
>JABFYB010000046.1 GCA_013361475.1 Hamadaea sp. | reverse complement strand
AGGTATCGGGCGGAAATTCGGTTGAGCGTCCGAGTTCGGCCGCGATAGCATCCCCCGCCGCAATCGAGGCGAACCCCTCGCAGCGTACGCACGCTGGACTGAGGACGGGCGTGACTGTCGGCTGAATCATCACGGCGAGGGATGGATTTCAGCATGGGCGGATTCTCCGAGATCGAAGCAGAGCAGGCGTACCTCGCGAACGCGCGGGGCGCGTTGGACCGGATGCGGCAGGACGTGCTGGACACGGAGACGCCGGAGTTCGTCTCGGGCACCGACGAGGTGTGGTTCAACACGATGTACCGGATGGCCCGCGCGCAGCGCGGCCGGGATCTCCTCGATCTGCCGGATGTCCCGCTGTTCTTCGGGCGGCTCGACTACGACCCGGGCACGGTCTTCGAGGACTCCGGCGGTGGCGAGGACCGCGTCTATGTGGGTCGTCGGCACGTCCGGGACAACGACGGCACGCCGCTGGTCGTGGACTGGCGCGCGCCGGTGGCGATGCCGTTCTATCGTGCGACGCCGAAGGACCGGCTCAGCGTCGTCCGGCGCCGGCGCTACGGTTTCGCTGAAGGTGCGCTGCTCACGGCGTATGAGGACGAGATTCTGGGGAGCGGGACCACCGGGCCGAGCGCGTTGCTGGCCGCGGAGATCGAGCGGCCACGGTCCGGGCCGATGCGCGACATCGTCGCGACCATCCAGCCCGAGCAGGACGAGCTGGTCCGCGCGCCGCTGCAGCCGAGCATCTGCGTGCAGGGCGCGCCCGGGACCGGCAAGACCGCGGTGGGCCTGCACCGGCTGGCTTACCTGTTGTACGCGGAGCCGCAGCGGCTCGGCGCGGGTGTGCTGGTGGTCGGGCCGAACCGGTCGTTCTTGTCCTACATTCGCCACGTGCTGCCGGCGCTGGGCGAGGTGTCGGTCGGGCAGAAGACGATCGACGAGCTGCTGGACCGGCCGGTGTCTGCTGCGGACACCGCAGAGGCCCTGGTGGTGAAGGGCGACGCGCGGATGGCCGAGGTGCTGCGGCGGGCGCTGTGGAGCCATGTCTCGCTGCCCGCCGACGACCTGGTGTACGTCCACGGCTCGACCCGCTACCGGGTGGGCCAGGGCCGGATGTCGCAGATCGTGACCGAGATGCAGACGGTACGCTACGCCGCCGGGCGCGACGGCGCGGCGCAGCGGATCGCCGGACTGGTCGTGATGCAGATGGAGCGGCGCGGTGCGACGCCGGACGACCGCGAGGTGGCGGCGGTGGCCCGGTCGAAGCCGGTCAAGGCGGTGCTCGACGCGGTGTGGCCGCGCCTGACGCCGGAGCAGGTGCTCTTCCGGCTGCTGTCCGACGCGGACTTCCTCGCCGCCTGCGCGGCGGGCCTCCTGTCCCCCGAAGAGCAGAAGGCGATCCTGTGGGCCAAACCCGGCCGCTCGGTGAAGTCCGCCCGCTGGTCGGCCGCGGACGCCGTGCTGCTCGACGAGCTGGCCGGGTTAATCAATCGCGTGCCGTCGCTGAGCTATCTGATGGTCGACGAGGCGCAGGACCTCAGCCCGATGCAATGCCGGGCGCTCGGACGGCGCTGCGCCAACGGGTCGCTGACCGTCTTGGGCGACATCGCGCAGGGCACCAGCCCGTGGGCGGCCGGTGACTGGCCGTCGCTGCTCGCCCACCTCGGCAAGCCGGACACCGAGGTCTCCGTGCTCGACCGCGGCTTCCGGGTCCCCGCCGCGATCATCGAGTACGCCGCCCGGCTGCTCCCGGCCATCGCGCCTGGTCTAAGCGTGCCGACGTCGGTGCGGCAGACCTCCGGGGCGCTCTCCGTCGACTCCGTCGCGGGCTCCATGGAATCGGCCGTGGTGTCGGCCTGCCGTTCCCGGTTGGCCGCCGAAGGCTCCATCGGTGTGATCGCCGCCGACTCCGACATCGCCGCACTCCACGCCGCGCTCACCGCGGAAGGGTTCGACGCCTCCCTGGTGGGCGTCGACGAGGACGCCCTGGAGGCTTCACGGGTGGTATGCGTACCGGCGGGGCTGGCCAAGGGGCTCGAGTTCGACTCCGTGATCGTCGTCGAACCCGCCCGGATCGTCGACGCCGAGGAACGGGGGCTGCAGCGGCTCTACGTCGCGCTGACCAGGGCGGTCAGCTCCCTGCAGGTGCTGCACGCGTCGCCGCTGCCCGCCGGCCTGTGATCATCGCGTCAGCCATGCTGTTTCGGGCAGTGAAATGCCCGAGTTAACAGCATGGCTGACGCAATGATCATGCTCAGTACTGGAAGGCCGAGCGGACCGCACCACCGGCGATGGCGCACCAGGTGGAGTGGTCGACCTTGCCGTTCGGGTCCAGCCCGTGGAGGCGCTGCATGTCCTGAACGGCCTTCTTGGTGACGTAGTCGAACTCGCCCGTCACGAGGACCTCCGGCCAGCCCTTGCGGTTCAGCATGTACTGCACCGCGCTGACCGGCAGGCCGGTGGCGTCCTTCTCCAGGTCGACGACCAGCGCCTCCCACGTGTCCAAGGTGAAGGTGGCATCGACGTCCACCGCGATGCCGTTGGCCGCCTGGAACGCGCCGACCGCGGCGACCGTGGCCGAGCCGAACGCGCCGTCGATCGGGACGGTGTAGCCGTGGTGGTTGAGCAGGTATTGGCCCACCTGCACCACCGGGCTGTTGACGAAGCGCCAGATGTCGGGCCAGCGCCGGGCCGGGATGTCCGCCTTGGCGGTGCCCATGGCCTCCGCGACGCGGCTGCGTACCGAGGGGAAGAGCTTGTAGAACTCGATGCCGGGGCAGTCGGTGAACCGGAAGTCCCAGTGCCCGAAGATGTCCCAGGCGTGCAGCCCGAACCGCTGCGACACCGCGACGCACAGCCGGACGAGTGAGTCCAGCAGAGCGTCCGGCGGCACCTCGGTGACGTAGGTGCCCTCGTTCTCGATGCCGATCGCGTTGCCGTTCTCGCCGGGGCAGTGCGCGGCGACGACCTGGTGGTCGCCGGCCTCCAGCCGTTCGAGGCTGCGGTGGCGGCCTTCGAGGACGTAGCCGCCCCGGCTGACGGTGAAGTGCTGGCCGGTGTCGGCCCAGCCGTTGCCGTCCATGTGCAGGTTCTGGCAGTCCTGAGCCAGCTTGACGGCCTGCTCCCGGGAGTAGTCGGTGACGTTCGGGAACGCCATGTGGTGCAGGATGATCTTGTTCGTGGTGTTGTTGGTCAGCTGGATCGTGCTGGACGGCGGGCGGGCTCCCCACGAGTCGCAGTCGATGATCCAGGGGAACTCGGCGCTCGGGGCGGCCGACGCGGGCGCGCCGGTGGCCAGCTCGGTGCCGACGACCGCCACTGCGGCCAGGCCCAGGCCGGCGCGCAGGAGCGTACGCCGATCCACTTCGGAGATCGCGTCGGAGATGTCGTGTGCCATGAGGACCTCTTGGGGGCGAGGGTGGCAGATTTCTTCTTCTTGCCACAGGCTCACGAAGACTATTTGCGCTCCGCAGTCCCCGCAAGACCCTG
>JABFYB010000059.1 GCA_013361475.1 Hamadaea sp. | reverse complement strand
GTGAAGACCTATGTGGACGGCCGGGTCGACAAGATCGTCGAGAACCTCGGCATCGTCCGCCCGACGCTGATGGCCGCCGCGCCCCGCATCTTCGAGAAGGTCTACAACCGGGTCGTCACCGGCGTGCAGGAGGACGGCGGCGCGAAGCTGAAGATCTTCGGCTGGGCCGTCCGCGTCGGCAAGCAGAAGGTCGAACTCGAGCAGGCGGGCAAGCCCGTCCCCGGCGGGCTGGCCCTGAAGTACAAGGTCGCCGAGCGGCTGGTCTTCAGCAAGCTCCAGGCCCGGCTGGGCGGCCGGATCCGCTACCTCGTCTCCGGCTCGGCTCCGCTGTCGGTCCCGATCGCGGAGTTCTTCGCCGCCGCGGGTCTGCCCATCTCGGAGGGCTACGGCCTGACCGAGTCGAGCGCGGGCAACTGCGTCAACCGGCCCGGCGCACTGCGGATCGGCACGGTCGGCCCGGCCCTCGGCGACCTGGAGATCAAGATCGACACCGACGGCGAGGTGCTGCTGCGCGGTGCGCCGATCATGCGCGGCTACCACAACCTGCCCGACGAGACGGCCGCCGCGTTCACCGAGGACGGCTACTTCCGGACCGGCGACATCGGCGAACTCGACGACGCCGGCTTCCTGAAGATCACCGACCGGAAGAAGGACCTCGTCAAGACGTCCGGCGGCAAGTACATCGCGCCCAGCCACATCGAGGGCGTCTTCAAGGCGCTGTGCCCGCTGGTCTCCCAGGTCCTGGTCATCGGCCAGTCCCGCAACTACTGCACGATGGTCGTCACGCTCGACGCCGACGCCGTCACCACCTGGTCGCACGGCGGCCCGCTGGAAGGCAAGTCGTACGCCGAGATCGTCGCGTCGAAGGAGGCCAACGAGGTCGTGGCGGCCGCCGTCGCCGACCTGAACGGGCGCCTCAACCGGTGGGAGACCATCAAGAAGTTCGCGATCCTGCCGCGCGACCTCACCATCGAAGACGGCGAGATCACTCCGTCGCTGAAGCTCAAGCGCCGGATCATCGAGGCCAATTTCAAGGACGAGATCGAGGCGATGTACGCCGGCAGCCTCGCCGAGGTCTGACCACCGCCCGCTCCCGACGCCTCCGCGCTGCCCGGCGCGGAGGCGTTTTCCGTCGTTGTCGATCATGCCGCCGGGGAGTCGATCAGGGCGCCCGGGACACGACATGCCGGTCGATCACGACCATTAGTTCATGATCGCGCGGAAAGAGGGCGGGGCAGGGCGGGGCGGCGCGAGCAGGGGCGGCAGGAGGTTAGGCGATGAGGGCTTGTTCGGTGGCGTAGATCGCCCGATCTGGGGCGCGATCGAGGTCGAAGCGCGCTCGGGCGATCCGGTCGACCGCGTCCACCAGGTCTTCTTCGGGCAGGGTGAACGGGACGCGGAGGAAGCGTTCCAGTGTGCCGTCCACGCCGAATCTCGGCCCGGGCGCGAGGCGTACCCCTTGGCTTTCGGCAGCGCGCGCCAATGCGCTGGAGACGGGCGCGTCGAGTTCGGCCCACAGGGTCAGCCCGCCTTCCGGGACGCTGACCCGCCATTCGGGCAACCGGTCGGCGAGCGCCTTGACCAGGGTGTCGCGGCGTGATCGCAGGCCTGGCCGGCGGGCGTCGACCACCTCGGGCCCGTACGCCAGCAGCCGCACCGCCACGAGCTGGTCGAGCACGGGGCTGGCCATGTCGACGCCGACCCGGACCGCGGCGAGGCGCTGGACGAGCGGCGCGGCGGCCCGGATCCAGCCGATCCGCATGCCGCCCCAGTACGGTTTGGACAGTCCGCCGATCGTCATCACCCGGCTGTGCCGGTCGAAGGCCGCGACCGGTGGCGGCATCGCGCTGCGGTCGTCGAACAAGTGCATGTCCACAAAGGACTCGTCGATGACGAGGTCCACCCCGGCGCTGTGCGCCACCGCCGGGAGCTGTTCGCGCAGCTTGACCGGCATGAGGTGGCCGGTCGGGTTCTGGAACTCCGGCACCAGGTACGCCAACCGCGGCCGCGTCTGCCGCAACGTGTCGAGCAGCAGCTCGCCGTCCCAGCCGTCGTGGGCGAGCCCGTGCGTCGCGATCCGCGCCCGCGCTCCGGCGAGCGCGGCGAGCGCCCCCGGGTAGGTCGGCGACTCGGTCAGCACCGGCGCGCCCGGGTGCACGTGCAGCCGGACGACCAGGTCCAGCGCGTGCTGGGTGCCGTTGGTGATGAGGATCTGCTCGGGCCGGGTCGGCAGACCACGGGCGGTATAGCGATCGGCGACCACTTCGCGCAGCACGTCCAGCCCGCACGGCCAGTAGCCCACCTGCCCCAGGTACGCCGGCAGGTCGTCGACGGCGGCCCGCGCGGCCTCCACCAGCTCGGGCGGGGCGGCCGGGGCGGCGCAGCTCAGGTCGATGACGCCCGGCTCGGCTTGGGGGGAGGGTCCCCACAGGCCGCTCGCGCCGACGCGCATACCCTCGGGGAGGGTCGTCCAGCTCCCGGAGCCGCGGCGGCTCGCCAGGTGGCCGGAGTCGCGCAGCTCCCGGTACGCGGCCGACACCGTCGTCCGGGAGATCCCGAGCGCCTCGGCCAGTTCGCGCTCCGCCGGGAGGCGTACGCCCAAGGCCAGGCGGCCGTCGGTCAGCAGGCCCCGCACCGCCCCGGCCAGCGCCAGGTAGTCCGGGCTCCGCCGGCGGGCCGGCAGCGCGTGCCATTCGCCGAGCAGGCGGGCCAGCTGGCCACCGCGTACCAAGCCACTCATGGGGCCACCTCCCGCCAATTGGCCGCTTTGCAACAGGCCACCTGGCCCTAGAGTGGCATGCATGCGCTTTGGTGACAAGACCGTCAGCCGGCTGTTCCGCCTCGTGACCGGCTTGGCGCTCTACGGTGTGAGCATCCAGCTCATGATCGCGGCCCACCTCGGCAACCAGCCGTGGAGCGTCCTCGACCAGGGCCTGCACACCAAGACCGGGCTGACGATCGGGACCATCGTGGTCCTCGTCGCGGCGGTCGTGCTGCTGTGCTGGATCCCACTCCGGCAGAAGCCCGGCCTCGGCACCATCGCGAACATGTTGCTCATCGGGCCGTTCGTCGACATGACCGCGCTCGTGCTCCCGGAACCCCGCGCGATGTGGGTCCGCATCGGCTACCTGCTCGCGGGCGTACTGCTCAACGCGGTCGCGACCGGCCTCTACATCGGCGCCCACTTCGGCCCCGGCCCCCGCGACGGGCTGATGACCGGCCTGGCCAAGCGCGGGCTGTCCATCCGGGTGGCGCGCACCTCGATCGAGGTCGTGGTCGTCGCCATCGGCTTCCTGCTCGGCGGCACCTTCGGCATCGGAACCGTGCTCTACGCGCTCGCCATCGGCCCGCTCGCCCAGGTGTTCATCCCGCTGTTCGCCGTCCGCGCCCCTGCCGCGCCGACACCCGCTCCCGAGCCCGCCGCCGAACCCGCTTCCGCCGCCGCTGTGGCGTGATCGTCGCGTCAGCCATGCGGTTTCGCGGGGCGGAATG
>JABFYB010000037.1 GCA_013361475.1 Hamadaea sp. | reverse complement strand
GCGCTGAGCAGGGCGATCGCCCCACCGGGCGGAAGAAGCAACGCCGCCGCCGAGCACCGGAGCCGATGATCGACCGGAATCTCGGCGTCAACGTAGATGCCGCGAAACAGTCGCCGCCACCGTGGGCCGCGGAGCTCATCGCGGCTCAGCAGCCCGGCGGCGAGCCAATCACGCGCGCGAAATGGCGACGACGAGGAGCGCATCGGCCAAGGGTGGCGCGCGGCCGACAACGGACAGGACGGTTATCCACAGCCGGCATCCTGCTGTAGGAGGATGCGGTGCGGCTGGCAGCAGGAAGAACGAAGGAGCCGAACCCGGGACCGTCAGGTGCATGAGGAATGCACTGAGGAACGCGTACCGGGGTAGTAGTTGGCTCACCGTGATGGCGGTGGCGATGACCGTGCTGGCTGTCGTGGCCACGTTCGGGCTGGTGGTCGACGATCGGACGGTGCTGGGCCAGCCGACGTGGCTCAAGCCGTTGAAGTTCGGCGTCTCGTTCGCCGTGTACGCCGTCACGCTGGCGTGGCTGTTGAGTTTCGTCCGGCCGACGTGGACGAAGAAGGTCGGGGTCGGGCTGATCGTCGTCGGGTCGTATCTCGAGGTGGCGCTCATCGTCTGGCAGGCGGCCCGGGGCCGGGCGAGTCATTTCCATGTCGAGACGGCTTTGGACAACGCGATCTGGAGCGCGATGGGGTCGATGGCGGCGTTGTTCGGCGTCGGGACGGCGGTCGTCGCGATCGTCGTGTGGCGCGGCCGGGTCAAGGATCGGACGACCGACGTCGCCGCCAAGGTCGGGCTGTGGCTGCTGCTCGCCGGGATGGGGCAGGCCGCCTTGATGGTCGTGCCGACGGCGGAACAGCGTCGGCTGGACGAGATCGAGGATCAGCCCATGCTCGGGGCGCATGCGGTCGGCGTACCAGATGGTGGAGCTGGACTCCCGATCACCGGGTGGAGCACGACGGGCGGTGACCTGCGCGTGGGCCATTTCGTGGGGGTCCACGGCCTGCAGGCGATGATCCTGCTGGCGATGCTCTTCCCGGGGCGGCCGCAGGTGATCAAGATTGCCGGTGGCGCGTACGCCGGCCTGCTCGCCTTGGTGACTTGGCAGGCGTTGCGCGGGCAGCCGCTGACCCAGCCGGACGGGTTGACCCTGGCGGCTGCCGGAGTACTCGTCGCCGCGACCGCGATCGGCCTCCTGACGATCGGCCGGAGAGTCGCGCTGCCGTCGCTCGATAGGATCTGAAGAATGCCTTGGGTGGAGTGGCTGTTCGCCGAGCGCCACACCTTCGGCCGCCTGAGCATCGTGTGCCTGGCCGGAGTCGGCTACCTCGCGATCCGGCCGGACGGCGCACCGCTGAACACAGTGGACTGGATTCTGTCGGTCGGCACGCTGCTCTACGGCTTCGTCGCGGTCTGGTCACCGTTCTGGTCGGTGACCGGGCTCGCGGCGGGGATCGGCGCCGGCTGGTTCTTCGGGGCGGACAACGACGTCGTGCCGACCGTGGGGCTCGCTTGGGCGATGTTCGAGCTCGGGATGCGACGGTCCGGGCGTCCGATGTGGATCGGACTCGCGGCCGGGCTGGTGGGCAGCGTCGTCTCCGATCTCGACGACGCCTGGCGGGAGCCGATCACGGTGTTCTTCGCCTCCGCGATCCTGATCGTGCCGCTGCTCATCGGCGTACAGCTGCGGATGGCGCGGGAACTGGCCCGGCAGGCGTCCGACCGGGCGGCCCAGGTCGTGTCCCGCGTCCGGGCCGAGGAACGCGCGACGATCGCCCGCGAACTGCACGACATCGTGGCGCATCACGTCGCGTCGATCGTGCTGCGGGTCTCGGTCGCGGCCGACGTGCTGCCGATCGAGGACCCGCGGGTCCGCAAAGTGCTCGACGATGTGCGTACGACGGGGTCGTCGGCGCTGACCGATCTGCGGCGGCTCGTCGCCGTGCTCCGGGACGTGCAACCGGCGGACTATCTCGTGGACCCCGCCGGGCTCGTCCTCGCCCTGGAGTCGGCGGTCGATCGCAGCCGGGGCCTCGGCCTCACCGTCGAGGCTGCGATCGATCCCACGGTGACCGAGCTGGACTCGCGTACCGCGCTCGCGGTGCTCCGGCTGACTCAGGAAGGACTCGCGAACGTGGCCAAGCACGCCGGGACCTCGGCCCGCGCCGAACTGTCCATCGACGTCCGGGGCGAGCAGGTCGCCTTCGAGCTGCGCGACTTCGGCGGCGGCGCGGCACCGTCGGGCGACGGCGGGCACGGGCTGGTCGGCCTCCGCGAGCGCGTCGAACTCCTGGGCGGCGGGCTGCTCGCGGCCCCGGCCACGCCCGGTTGGCGCCTGTCCGCGCTGGTCCCGGCCATGCGGGCGGCGTCATGATCCGCGTGCTCCTGGTCGATGATCAACAATTGGTACGCGCAGGGCTGCGCATGCTGTGCGAGTCCGATCCCGAGATGGAGGTGGTCGGCGAAGCGGCCGACGGCGGTCCGGCGATCCGGCTGGCGCAGCAGCTCCGCCCGGACGTGATCGTGATGGATCTCCGGATGCCCGGCGTCGACGGGACGACCGCGACGGCTCGGATCCTCGCCGACCGCCCCAGTACGCGAGTCCTCGTGCTGACGACGTTCGACGACGACGATCACCTGTATCCGGCGTTGGCCGCCGGCGCCTGCGGATTCCTGGTGAAGGACGCGTCGCCCGGCGAACTGCTCGACGGCGTACGCCGAGCGGCGGCCGGGGAGAGCCCGTTCAGCCCGGAGGTGCTGCGACGGCTGGTAGCCAAGGCTTTGCGGCCGGCCGAGCCACCGCGGCCGGTGCTGACCAACGTCACCGACCGGGAACGCGAAGTGCTGGGCCTAGTGGGGGCGGGGCTGTCGAACCCGGAGATCGCCGAGCGCCTGCATCTCGGGGTGACGACGGTGAAGACGCATGTCGCCAACTTGATGACGAAGACGCGCAGCGCGAACCGCGTACAACTGGCCGTGATGGCGACCCAGGCGGGCCTCGTCGATCCGGCGTGACCGGCGGCCGAGCGTCGGCCTCCGGACAGTGGCCCATACCTTCGGCCAGTGTGCGCCCCATCCGGCCGGTTGTACCCTGACGCCGATTCAGTCGGCCGGGAAGGCTTCTGGCAAGCCGCCGGGAGCGCAGTCAGACAGGGGGCGGGCCGTGAGCATCGGCACGTGGCAGGAAACGTCCACTGCGGACGGTCGGAAGGTGGGTGCGCTCGCCCTGCCGCAGCAGGACCGGGAGCAGCTGACGCGGGTCGTCGCGGCCGTCAACGCGGTACGCCGGCTCGCCCTGCCCGGCGTCGTGCCGATCGCCGACCTCGTCGGCCACGGCGGGCGCGCCTGGCTGATCTCGGGCGCTCCCATCGGCCCGTCGATCGCCGACCTGGCGTCCCGGTTGACCCCCGGAACGGCCGCCACCGTGCTCTCCGACACCGGCCAGACCCTGATGCGGCTGCATCAGGCGGGCCTCGCGCACGGCGCAGTCGACGCGAGCACCGTCGTGGTGAGCCCGGCCGGAGTGGCGCTGTTGAGCGAGGTCGGCGTCGCCGCCGCCACCGCCGGACGGCAGCCGACCGCGGCCGAGGATGCCGCCGCGTGGGCGGAGCTGGCCCGCCGGATCGGCGGAGGCGACCAGACGTTGCAGGTCGTGGCGGCCGCGGCCGCCGCCGGGCTGGAAACCGGGCTGCGCGTCCTCGCGGCGCACGCGTCGGCGCTACCGGGCTTCGGCGACCGCACGGCGCTCGCCGCTCTCCCCAAGCAGCCCGCTCCGCTCACAGTGCCGGGGGACATCCCGCCGCCGGAGTCGACGACGCTGCTCCCGGGCGCGGCCACCGAGGCCGCCGTGCAGGCCACGCCCCAGCAACGCCAGCCGGTGATTCCGCAGCAGGCAGTCCCCCAGCAGGCGGTTCCCCAGCAGGCGGTTCCGCAACAGGGTCCGGCTCAGCCGGTGGCGCAGGAGCACCTGGCCACCCAGATGGCTCGGCGGACGACCGAACCGCCGGTGCAGCAGCCGGCTCCCGTCGAGCGCAGCGCGGACGGCGTACTGCGGTTCGGCCAGGGGCCGGTGGCCACGCCCGTGACGCCCAGTTGGACGCCGCCGCCGACGGCGTACCGGCCACCGAAGAAGAGCCTGTTCAAGCGGGTCACCGGGGTGCTCGGCAGTCTGCTGTCGCTCCTGCTCGTGCTGGGCGTCGTCTACGTGCTCCTGCTGCGGTTCATGCCGGAGCTCGGGGTTCCCAATCCGCTGGGGCTGTTCAGCGCCACCCAGATCACCGGGGTCACCGTGCAGAAGGTGGCCGTCACGACGTGCAACACGCAGGCGGACGTGATCGGGACCGTGGTGACCAACGGCGAGCCCGGCACCTTCGCGTACGAGTGGGTCGACAGCGACGGGCATCGCAGCGGCCGCCTCGACCAGAGCGTCCGCAAGGGCGAGGGCTCGGTGCAGGTGCACTACTACTGGGGATTCAGCGGCAAGGGCAGCCACAAGGGCACGGCGACGCTGAACATCCTGGCCCCGGTGCAGCTGACCGCGAACGCCGAGGTCACCTACTCCTGCAAGTGATCCGCCGGGGCGAGGTGCTGGAAGGCGCGCAGGTTCTCCGTCGGTTCGCCGCGGCTGATCCGCCACGCCCACTCACGCCGGATCGCCTCGGCGAACCCGAGTTCCAGCAGCGCGTCGAAGGACTCGTCGGCGTAGGAGAGCACCGCTCCGAGCAGCCGGTCGAGTTCCTCGGCGGTCACCGCGTGGTTCGGCAGGCGGCCGGTGAGGTAGATGTCGCCGTTGCCGTCGATGGAGAAGGACACCCCGTACATCCGGGCGTTCTTGCGCAGCAGCCAGGCCCAGACGGCTTCGTGGTTCTCGTCGGGGTGGCGGACGACGAACGCCTCGATCCGGACGGAGTGCTCGCCCGGGATGAGGTTGACCGTCGTCTTCAGCTTGTGCGTACCGGGCAGCACGACGACCAGGCTGCCCTGCGGGGACACCTCGTACGCGACGCCCAGCTCGTCGAGCAGGGCGCCGATCTCTACCACGTCGCGGCGCCGGCCAGGTCCGCATGGTCGCGGAGCAGCAGGCGCGCCCGGTTCTCCTCCATGGCCTCACGGTAGACGTCCAGGAGCCCGGACGCCGTGCGAGCCCAGGAGAACGCACGGGCGTGCTCGACCGCGCCCTGGGCCAACTCGGTCAGCCGATGCGGCGCCCGGAGCAGCCGATCGAAGACCCGGGCCCAGTCGCCCGGCACATGGCCGTCGACGAGAACACCGCTCACCTCGTCGCGTACCGCCGTGACGAGGCCGCCGACGGCGGCTGCGACCACCGGCGTACCAGTCGCTTGTGCTTCGAGCGCGACCAGGCCGAACGACTCGTTGTGCGACGGGACCGCGACCACGTCGGCCGCGCGGTAGACCGCGACCAGGTCGTCGCCGGATTGCGGGGGCAGGAACCGCACGCGGTCGCGGAGCCCGAGCGACGCGGCGAGTTCGATGAGCGCGGTCGGGCGGTCGAGGCCGCTGCCGCTGGGACCGCCGACGATGACGAGCGTGGTGTCGGCGGCCAGGTCGCGATCCCGGGCGCACAGTTCGGCGAGGGCCTGGATGAGCACATCGGGAGCCTTGAGCGGCTGGATGCGGCCGACGAACGTGACGATCCGGCCGCGTTCGGGCAGGCCTAGGCGCCGGCGGGCGGCGAGCTTGCCGGCCGAGGCGGCGACCCGGGGCAGGGGCCGGAACCGGTCGAGGTCGACCCCGGGTTCGACGACGCTGACCCGGTCGAGCGGAGCGTGATAGAGGTCGATGAGTTCGCGAGCCTCGGTCGGGGTGTTCGCGACGAGGCGGTCGCTCTCGGCGACGACCTGTTCCTCGCCGATGACCCGAGACTTCGGCTCGGCCCGGTCGCCCGCCGCCAGCTGCAGGTTCTTCACCTTGGCCAGGGTGTGCGCCGTATGCACGAGCGGTACGCCCCACCGCTGCTTGGCGAGCCAGCCGACCTGGCCGGAGAGCCAGTAGTGCGAGTGGAGCAGGTCGTAGTGGCCCGGCGGCCGGGACGCCTCGGCACGCAGCACCCCATGCGTGAACGCACAGAGCTGAGCCGGGAGGTCTTCCTTCGCGAGCCCTTCGAACGGGCCGGCGTTCACATGCCGCACCTGTACGCCCGGCGCCACCTCGACGGTACGCGGCAGATCGCTGGAGGTCGTCCGCGTGAAGATCTCGACCTCGACCCCCGCTTCGGCCAGGCGCTTGGAGACTTCGACGATGTAGACGTTCATGCCGCCCGCGTCGCCGGTTCCGGGCTGGTGCAGGGGGGACGTGTGCACCGACAGGGTCGCGATGCGGCGTGGGGTCCGAGAGCTCACGGTGCCTCCAACAGCGCGGCGGTTGTTCATAATCCCGACACATCCGTCAGACGTGATCCACATCACGTCGCTCATGGCGTCCCGGCGAGCGGACTGGCCCCTCCCGGCGGCCGGGCGCCGAGGTGAACCGGGCATGATCGTGTCATGCAGTCCAGAGGCATCGCGGTGGTCACCGGCGCTTCCAGCGGCATCGGCGCCGCGACGGCGCGGCGGCTGGCCGAAGAGGGTTTCCACGTCGTCGCCGCAGCTCGTCGCAGTGACCGGCTCGCTGCGCTCGCCGCTGTCGCCCAGGGCCGGATCACTCCGGCGACCTGCGATGTGACCTCGGACACCTCGGTCGCCGACCTGGCCGCCCAGGTGGCCTCGCTCGAGGAGCCGTTGACGCTGGTCGTGAACAACGCCGGGGGCGCGCACGGCGCGGACCCGGTCGCGGCCGGCTCGGTCGAGGACTGGCAGTGGATGTTCGACGTCAACGTCCTCGGCACCCTCCGCGTCACGCGAGCGCTGCTTCCGGCGCTGATCGACTCGGGCGCGGGCACGATCGTGAACGTCGTGTCGACCGCCGGGCACATCGTCTACGAGGGCGGCGGCGGGTACACCGCGGCCAAGCACGCCCAGCACGCGCTCACCGGGACGCTGCGGCTCGAACTGAACGGCGAGCCGGTCCGGGTGATCGAGATCGAGCCGGGCATGGTGAAGACCGACGAGTTCGCCGTCAATCGCTTCGGTGGCGACTCCGGCAAGGCGGCGGCGGTCTACTCGGGCGTGGCCGAGCCGCTGGTGGCCGACGACATCGCCGACTGCATCGCCTGGTGCGCGACCCGGCCGCACCACGTCAACGTCGACCGGCTCGTCGTCCGCCCGCTTGCGCAGGCCGCCCAGCACAAGGTGGCCCGCAAGCTTTGAGGCGGCCGCTCGGCGAGATCACCCGCGGCACGACCAACCCCAACCGGTTGCGCCGCGTCGACCGCTGGATCGCGTGGCGGCTGGCCGCCACGCTGGCCTCGGTGGACTCGCCGCTCGTGGTCGACCTCGGCTACGGGGCCACCCCCATCACCGCCGTGGAGCTGGCCGACCGGCTGGCCTCGTTCCGGCCGCACGTGGTCGGTCTCGAGATCGATCCGGTACGCGTAGCGGCGGCGCAGCCGGCGGCGGACCCGCCACGCCTGGAGTTCCGCCGGGGCGGGTTCGAGCTGGCCGGACTGCGTCCCCAAGTGGTACGCGCATTCAACGTCCTGCGGCAGTACGACGAGTCGGCAGTTCGTTTGGCGTGGGAGACGATGTGTGAACGGCTGGCGCCGGACGGCTGGCTCGTCGAGGGCACGTGCGACGAACTCGGCCGGATCGCGACCTGGGCGCTGCTGGCCGCGGGTTCCACCGCACCCGAAAGCCTCACGCTGGCGGCCAAACTGTCCACCTTGGAAAGCCCGGCGGTCTTCGCCGAACGGCTGCCCAAGGCGCTCATCCACCACAACGTGCCAGGCGCACCGATTCACTCGGTACTCGAAGCGCTGACCGTCTCATGGGAACGGGCCGCCCCCATGGGCGTCTTCGGGCCGCGTCAACGCTGGCTGGCGACGGTTCGGGCGTACGCGGACGGCGGGCACCCGGTGCTGGACGGGCCGCGGCGGTGGCGGCTCGGCGAACTCACCATCCCCTGGCCGTCCACTCTGGCGCTGGATCAGGGTTCTGGGTCGAATCTTGGGGCAAGATTCGACCGGGAACCCTGATCCAGCGCGAACGCCGGGTGCGGGCGGGGTCAGGTGCGGGCGGGGCGGGGACTCGGCCGCCGGTTGGTCGGCCCGGCCGGAGTCGGCCGACGCCGGCCGGTCCCGGTGACCCCGGTGATGACCAGTCCGGCGGCGAGCAGTCCGAGCCCGAGGCCGAGGATCGGCCGCAGGTCGTTGCCCGTATCGGGCAGCCCGAAGACGATCTTGTGGTCTTCGATCTCGCCGCCCTGGATGAACCGGGCTCCGGTCGGCTTGGGGTCGGCGACCTCGCCGGGGTAGAGCCGCAGCCGCAGGTAGGTCTGCGTCAGGCTCTCGGTCCGGCCGTTCTCCAGCGGGTGCCAGGTCAGCTCGGCGCTGCTCTGTCCCGGTTCGACGGTGACCATGGCCCGTTCGGCGTCCTCGAACGTGCCGGACCCGTCGAGGTCGAGCCACCCGGCCAGGGTCGCCTTCTCCCCCGTCGTGTTCGTGATCGGTACGCTCAGCGCCGGCGCGTTGGCGTAGATCGTGGTGCCGGGCGTGACGCCGTCCTCGTCGTTGACGGGGAGGTTCTTGTCGTCGCCGTCCGCGTTCGCGGTCGGGATGCCGTCGAGGTCGGGGTCGATCAGCTTGCCGATCCGCAGGTGCTGCCCGGGGTGCTCGACCTCGGTGAAGATGTGCCCCGGTCCGCCGTGCGGGTTGAGCGTCTTGTAGCTGTCCGGCGCGTCGCCGAAGTCCGTCGCCACGAGGCAGTCCGCGCCGTCGTTGATGAGCAGCGGCGCACCCGGGGTGTACGCGATGATGTGCGGGTCCGAGTAGGGCGCGTAGATGGCGAAGGTGCGGCTCATCGCACCGGGCTGGCCGTGGGCGAGCTTGTCGTCGACGTCGTTGGCCGAGACGTAGACGGTGCCGCTGACGTCCTCGACGTAGACCGCGCCGTAGTTCTGCGAGTCCGGCAGCTGGGCGGTGAGGTCCTTGACGTCGGTGACCTGCCCGGTCGACGGGTCGATTTTGACGAGTTCCCGTTTGGTGTCGCCGACCATCTCCAGCGAGTAGAGCATGCCGTCGGTCGGGTTGTAGTCCCAGTCGCCGATGCGCAGGAAGTCCATGCCGGTGGTGGCCCGGCTGAGCGGGACGTTGCCGAGGATCTCGCCGAAGGTCGGGCTGTCGGGGTCGATGTCGACTTTGATCAGCGCGTTGGTCGGCCCGTCGAGGCCGGGTTTGTCGGCGGCCGGATCCCGGGTCTGGATCAGCAGATGGTCCTCGTCGTCGACGGTGCCCACGTTCGTCCGGATCACCTGACCGGCCGGTACGCCGTCCAACGGCCCGACGTCCACCAGGTTGCCGGCGCGATCCCAGCGGGCCAGGTGGTTGTTGTCGTAGTTCGTGAGCATGCCCCAGAACACGCCTTGCGCCCGGGAGTACCCGGTGCCGTTGACCGCCGTGTCGAACTTCCTGATCGGCACGAACGTCGAGGTGTTCAGGTCGAAGTAGCCGTAGGTGGAGGTCTTCCCGTCCTGCGACTGGACCTGGTATCCGAGGTTGGGGCATTCGGTGAAGGGCACGGTCGGCGGCGCGGGCGGTGTCAGCGCGGCGAAGGCGGCGGTGGGCGCGAGTCCCGCCGCCGCCGAACCGATCGCGGCTATTCCGACAAGCTTCCCGATTCGGATAAACAGCACGAAAAACCCAACGAGTCGATCATGCCGGGGATGCTGGTCGTCCGCGGTTTCCCGCTGGATCAGGGTTCCCGGCCGAATCATCGGCCAAGATTCGACCGAGAACCCTGATCCAGCGCCCAACGGATGAGCGCCGGAGGGTGGCGCTCAAGATCAGCGCCGGACCTTCTTCGGGCCGATCATGAGGGCCACGATCAGGATGACCAGACCGAGCAGCACCATGCCGACGCCCAGCAGCAGATAGGGCCGCAGGACGAAACCGGTCGAGGCGAGGTCGCCGCCGTCGGAGCCGGTCGCGGAATCGGTCTCCGAACCGGTGGAACCAGTCGTGGTGCCGCCGGAGGTCCCGGCGGCGGCCGCGTTCACCGCTCCGACCGGACCGCGTACCAGGGTGACCTCGTGGTCCTCCACCTCGCCGCCGTCGACCCAGCCGCCCGGCTTCGGCCCGGTCGCGGCCTCGGTCCGGCCCGCTTCGTAGAGGCGTAGCCGCAGGAAGGTCTTGGCCGACGCGCTCGGGAGCGAGAACGCCTTCCAGCTGAGCGTGGCGCTCGTCGCCGACGCGGTCAGCGCGACCGTGGCCCGCTCGGCGTCGTCGAACTCGCCGTTCCGGTTGCTGTCGAGCCATCCGGCGAGCACCGCGGAGAGCCCGGTGGTGTTCGTGATCTTCACGGTGAGCTTCGGCTTCGTCGAGACGATCTTCGTCCCGGCCGGTACGCCGTCCTCGTCGTTCTGGCCGGGCACGTTGTCGTCGTCGACCTTCCCGTCGGCGTCGCCGAACCCGTCGAGGTCGGCGTCGATGGCCGAGCCGATCCGCAGCTTCTTCCCCTTGTGCAGGTACGACGACAGCACGTGGGCCGGACCGCCGGAGTTGTCGAGCGTGCCGTACTTGTCGGGCGCGTCGCCGAAGTCCGTCGCGAGCAGACAGTCGGCGCCGTCGTTGACGCGCAGCGCCGCGCCCTTCCCGTACGCCGTCGTCAGTGGCGGCGTCAGACCCGTACGCAGCATGAAGGTCTGACTCTGCCCGGTCAGCGAGCCGCCGGACTTCACGTCGTTGGCGCCGACGTAGAAGTTGCCGCTGCCGTCCTCCACGAACGCCGCCCCGTAGTTGCTGCTGTTGGGCAGGTCGGCGGTCACCGTCGCCGCGTCGGTCACCTGACCGGAGGCCGGGTCGATCTTGACGAGCTTGCGGAAGTTGCTGTCCAGCTCGACGGCGTACAGGAGGCCGTCCTGGTCGTAGATGTCCCAGTCACCGACGTTCAGATAGCTCTGCCCCGGCGACGTCCGCGACAACGTGACGTCCGTCAGCACCTGCCCGAAGGTCGAGCTGCCGGGGTTCACGTCGATCGTCATGAGGTGGTTCGCCGGCGTACGCGTGTGCACGATGTAGGTGTTGCCGTCGACCGTGCCGGCCAGCGCCTCGAACTCCGTCAACGGGTTGCCCGACGAGTCCTCCGGTACGCCCACCTCGACGAGCGCCCCCTGTTCGCCGAACCGGACGAGGCGGTCGGGGCCGTCGTCGACCGAGTGAGCCCCCCAGACGAGGTTCTGCGTCTTGGAGTAGCCGATCGCGTTCACCACGAAGTCGAACTGCTTGATCGGGATCAGGCTCGCCGTGCTGATGTCGTAGCGGTTGAAGGTCGACCGCCCGCTGCCCGCCGGCAATGTCACCATGTACGCGTAGTTCGGGCAGGTCGCCCACGCGTCGGTCGCGGCCGGCGGCGCGGGCAGCGCCCGCGGTGCGGCGACCGGGGCGGCGTACGCCGCAGTGGATGCTCCGGTCGCCATAAGAAGAGCGGCGACGGGCGCACCCCATCGCCGCGTTTTTAGCAAAACGCCCATATTGGACGTAACGACCTCGTTGACCTGCTGTTACGAAGATCGCCCGCCCGGGGGCAACTACAGCTCGCAGTTGATCAGCACCGGCTCCGGCCGCAGCGTCACGCCGAACCGCGCGTGCACGCCGTCGCGTACCTCCCGGGCCAGCACCAGCAGGTCCTCGGTCCGGCCGCCGCGATTGGTCAGGGCCAGCGTGTGCTTACCGGAGATCGCCGCGCCGCCGCGCGCGTACCCCTTGCGGAAGCCGGCGTTCTCGATCAGCCAGGCCGCGCTGACCTTGACCTTGCCGTCCGCCTCCGGCCACGTCGCCGGCGCATGGCCGTCGGCTTTCGCCAAGAACATCTGGTACGCGTTTGCGGACAGCACCGGATTCATGAAGAAGGAGCCGACCGAACGCGTATCGGGATCCTCCGGATCCAGCACCATGCCCTTGCCCCTGCGCAGGGCGAGCACGGCGTCGCGGACCTGCCCCAGAGGCACGTGGTCGCCGGGCTCCACCCCGAGGCGTCGCGCCAGTTCGGCGTACCGGATGGGCGTGGAGAGCGGCGAGCGGGCCAGGCGCATGGCCACGGACAGGACGACCCACCGGTCGTTGTGCTTGAACCGGCTGCCGCGGTACGCGAAGTCGCACTCGGCCGCGGACAGCTCCACGACCTCGTCGGCGAGCCGGTCGAGGACGGTGACCGCGGTGATCACCTCGGACACGTCCTGACCGTAGGCGCCGACGTTCTGGATCGGCGTGGCCCCCGTCGACCCCGGTACGCCCGACAGGCACTCCACCCCGGCGAGCCCCTCGGCGACCGTGAAGGCCACGAAGTCGTCCCAGTTCTGTCCGGCTTGAACGACCAGGTCAACGGTGTTGTCGTCGGCGGCGGTCACGGTCCAGCCCGCCGACTGGATCAGGACCACGACGCCGGGGAAGCCGTCGTCGCCGATCACGACATTGCTCCCGCCCGCCAGGACGAGTGCGGGACCGTCGCCGGCGGACCGTACACTTTGCACGATCTCATCGACGCTGTTCGCGGCGATCATCCGGCGGGCTGGACCGCCCAGGCCGAGGGTGGTCCAACGGGCGAGCGACACATCAGGGCTGACCTCAGGCACGCACTCACCCTAAGCTGTGCACGGGACGGCGGTACGCGGGAGGACCGGATGAGCAGGACGCACGGCAGCAAGGAATTCTGGCTGGCCGCACTGCGGCCGGAGATCACGGCCTTCCGATCGGCGGCGGCCGAGGCGCTCGACGCCGATCCGGACATCGCGGTCCCGTCCTGCCCGGGATGGACGATTCTCGATCTGGTCCACCATCTCTCCTACGTCTACGAGCGCCACCTGTCGCACCTCAGCCGAGGCCTCACCACCGATCCGCAGCTGCCCCCGATCGACGACGGTACGCCCGCCGACCAGCGTCCGCCCGCCGCCGAGGCGATCAAGGTCTTCGACGAACGAGCGGAACGGCTGCTCACGACGCTGGAGGCGCTCGACCCCGACATGCCCGCCTGGAACTGGGCCCCGCAGGCGAAGAAGGTCGCGTTCTGGGATCGCCGCCTCGCCCTGGAGACCGCGGTGCACCGCTGGGATGCGCAGATGGCGATCGCCCGCGCCGAACCGATCGAGGACAAGCTGGCCGCCGACGGGGTCAGCGAGGTGCTCGACACCTGGCTGCCGGCGGGCGGCAGCCGGCGGAAGGGTCCGGTCGACAAGATCGGCGTCGTGCACCTGCTCGCCACCGACACGGCGGAGGAGTGGTTCCTCCGGCTGCGCGGGCCGGGCGTCGCTCTCCTCGACACCGGCACCATCCTCGACAGCGACGAGCCCCACCCGCGGGTCTCCGCCTCCGGGACCGCTTCCGACCTGCTCCTGGCGATGTTCGGCCGGGTCGGCTTCGACGTGCTGGAACTCGCCGGCGACGAGTCCTTGCTCGAGGCGCTCCGAGTCGGCTGACCCTCGCCTCCCACCCGTTGATCATGGAGTTAACTGTGGTGCGGCGCCGGGGAGCGCTCGCTCGAGCCGCCAGGAGTGCGGTCAGAGCGTCGGGGGTGAAAAGTCCATGATCAACGCGGCGATGCGGGGGGTGCCCATGACCGGCCGACCGACACTGGAGCAGGTGGCCGAGCGCGCGGGCGTGTCCCGGGCGACGGTGTCCCGCGTCGTCAACGGCTCCCCCACCGTCACGCCGGCCATCCGCGAGACGGTCCAGCGGGCCATCGCCGAACTCGGCTACGTGCCGAACCAGGCCGCCCGCAGCCTGGTCACCCAGCGGACGGACTCGATCGCACTGATCCTGCCCGAGAGCGAGTTCCGGGTCTTCTCCGAAGACCAGGCCATCCCAGGCTTCATCCGGGGCGTCTCCCAGGAACTGGAGGCGGCCGACAAGCAGCTCGTCCTCATGGTCGGCGGCTCCCCGTCCGCCCACGACCGGATCGAGCGGTACGCGCTGGCCCGTCACGTCGACGGGGTCATCATCGCCTCGATGCACGGCGCCGACCCACTGCCCAACTCGCTGCACCGGATGGGCATCCCGGTGGTCTGCGGCGGGCGGCCGCTCGGCCGGAGCGTCGTCCCGTACGTCGAGGTCGACAGCGTCGGCGGAGCCCGACTCGCCGTACGCCACCTGCTGGAGCGCGGCCGGACCCGGATCGCCACCGTCGCCGGGCCGCAGGACATGGTCGCGGGCATCGACCGGCTCGCCGGCTACCGGCAGGAACTCCAAGACTCCGACCGGCGCTCGATCGTGGCCGTCGGCGACTTCACCCGCGAATCCGGTGCGGTCGCGATGCGCCAGCTCCTCGCGGACGACCCCCACCTCGACGCGGTCTTCGTGGCCTCCGACCTGATGGCGTTCGGCGCGTTGACGGCGCTCCGCGAAGCCGGTCGGCGAGTCCCCGACGACGTCGCCCTGGTCGGCTTCGACGACGTCGAGCAGGCCCGGTACGCCGAACCGCCACTCACGACCATCCGGCAGCCCATCATCGGGCAGGGCCGGGAGATGGCCCGCCAACTGCTGCGGCTCGTGGCGGGTGAGGAGATCCCGGGATCGGTGGTCCTCCCGACCGAGCTGGTCGTACGCGCCTC
>JABFYB010000135.1 GCA_013361475.1 Hamadaea sp. | reverse complement strand
CACGAAGGTCTACCTCGACTTGCACGTACGCGTCGCCAAGGAGTGGCAGCGCGACCCGAAGCTGTTGCGCCGCCTCGGCTTCTAGCCCCGTCCGAGCCGCCGGAAATTCCTCCCGCGACCGGTGCACCCCTCCAGGGGTGCTCGGTCGTCTTATGTGGAGGAGACATCCACTCATTCAAGGATGTCTCGTCCACAGTTAGGGGAGGTCATGCTACGCATCCAACGGGGAGGCGGTCGCCTGGCGGCGGCCGCTTTGGCTGTGCTGGTGCTCGGCGGCGGCAGCGTCGTCGCCCAGCCCGGCTTCGCGAGCAGCACCGTTTCGCACACCTCGGCCCAGCCCGGCCGGGACGCGACCACACGACTGGTCACCTTGATCACCGGGGACGTCGTCCAGATCACCGGCAAGAACGTGGCCGTCCTCCGGGGCGCCGGCCGGGAACACGTCACCTTCACGATGTCGCGGCGCGGCGACCACGTCACCGTGATCCCCTCCGACGCGCGACCGCTGCTTCAGGCGGGCCGGTTGGACGCCCGGCTGTTCGACGTGACGTCGTTGATCGACTTCGGCTACGACCAACGTCGTCCTGATCTGCCGTTGATCATGACGGGGCCGGGCACTCCGCCCGCCGATGCCGGACTGAAGCTCGGCAAACCGCTCACGTCGATCCAAGGCCGGCCGGCGAAGGCCGACAAGAAGCAGCTGGGCGTGTTGTGGCAGGGTCTGACGGGGCACGACCGGCGTACGGCGGCCAAGCCGCTCGCCGGGGCTAAGGTCTGGCTGGACGGCGTACGCAAACCGACCCTCGATGTCAGCGTGCCGCTGATCGGCGCGCCGACGGCCTGGCAGTCGGGCTGGACCGGTCAGGGGGTCACGGTGGCCGTGCTGGACACCGGGATCGACCTGACCCACCCGGATCTGGCGGGCAAGGTCGTCTCATCGGTGAACTTCGCGGCGGAGTACCCGGACGAGGACGACCGTGACCACGTCGGCCACGGCACCCACGTCGCCTCCACGATCGCTGGCAGCGGCGCGGCGTCGGGCGGCCGGTACAAAGGCGTGGCTCCCGACGCGAAGCTGCTCAACGGCAAGGTATGCGTCGAGTTCGGCTGTGCCGAGTCGTGGATCCTGGCCGGGATGCAGTGGGCGGCCGAGCAGGGCGCGGACGTCGTGAACCTGAGCCTCGGCGGCACCGACACGCCGGACGTCGACCCCCTGGAGCAGGCAGTCAACGACCTGACCGCACAGTACGGGACCCTGTTCGTCATCGCGGCGGGCAACGACGGTGAGTTCGGCGACCGGACGGTGGGCTCGCCGGCCAGTGCGGACGCCGCGCTCGCCGTCGCCGCCACGTCGAAGACCGACGAGCTGGCGCCCTTCTCCAGCCGGGGACCCCGGGCCGGCGATGCGGCGGTGAAGCCCGAGATCTCCGCGCCCGGCGTCGACATCGTGGCCGCCTGCAGCTCGGTGGGCTTCCTCTGCACACCCGGCGACCCGTACGCGACGCTGTCGGGCACCTCGATGGCGACGCCGCACACGGCCGGAGCCGCGGCTCTGCTGGTGCAACAGCATCCGCAATGGACACCGGCGCGACTGAAGGCGACCCTGATGGCCTCGGCGAAGCCGCTCGACGGCGTCGGCGCGTACGGGCAGGGCGCGGGCCGGGTCGACCTGGCTCGGGCGATCGGGCAGACGATCACCGTCACGGAGCCGTCGGTCAGCTTCGGCACCGCGGTATGGCCCCACGGCGACGACACCCCGATCACCAAGGCGGTCAACTACCACAACAGCGGGGCAGCCGATGTCACGCTCCAGCTCGCCGTCCGGGGAACCGGTCTGGCGATGTTCTCGCTGAGCGCGACCAGCGTGACCGTCCCCGCGGGCGGTACGGCGACGGTGACCTTCACGGCCGACACTCGGGTGGACGTGCCCGACGGCCTGTACTCCGGCCAGCTCGTCGGCACCGCTGACGGTGTCTCCGTCAGCGTCCCGTTCGGCGTCGAGCGGGAAGCCGAGAGCTACACCCTCACCCTCGACACCATCGGCCGTGACGGCGTACCAAGTGGACAGCACGTCACCGACCTCGTGAGCGAGAACGGCGCGCACTTCACGGTCGGCTCCGACGTCACCTCGCTCCGTGTGCCGGCCGGCCGCTACTTCGTGACGAGCACCATCTGGGCCGAGGACGGCGCTACGACCACCCTGGTCGACGCCAAGCTCGTGCTCGATCGGGACAAGACGGAGACGCTGGACGCCCGGATCGGCCAGCCGATCAAGATCACCTCGGCGGGCGGCACGGTCGACGACGGCGAGCTCACGACCAACGTCTCCTTCTTACCGTCGGCGAACTTCGGGTACTCGTTCGCGGCCGGCGGTTACCTTTCGTCCGGCTATTACACCGGCCAGGTGACCGATACGCCGGTGACCGACGTTTACACCAACGTCAGCGCTCTGCTCTGGCGGAACGGGCCGGAGGGCGACGTCGTCGACGCACCGGCGCTGCACTACGGCGCCTGGCGAGTCGACGGCGGTTTCCCAACGGGCTTCACCCGGCAGATCGGGTCAGCCGGCCTGGCCACCGAGAAGGTCGTCCACCGGCGGCACATGCCGGACGCCGTCGGGTACGCGTACACGTTTGCGCTGCCCACGAAAGACGACGGCGCGTGGGCCTCGGGCGTGCCGTCGCAGCTTCCGCTGCACCGCACCGTCTACTACGACACCGCCGCGTACTACCAGTCCGGCCTCGACGAAGTGGTCGAGGCCCAAGGCGGCCTCACCTTCGGCGCGAGCCTGATCGGGGCGGTGAAGCACTACCCCGCCGGGCAGGCACCGGCAACGACGTGGAACGGCGCGCCCTACGGCCCGTCGTTCGCGAATCCGCCCGGCCTCGTCGGCCCCGTCAGCCGGCGCGGTGACGAACTGTTCATCGACGTCCCGGTCGTCAGCGACGCCGCCGGGCACGCCGGCTACGGCATGTACAGCTCCGCGTCGATCCGGCTCTACCGTGACGGACAGCTCATCGCCGAGCAGCCCGGCACCTCGTTGCGGGAGACGGTTCCGGCGGAAGCCGCCGAGTACCGGCTCGA
This sequence comes from Hamadaea sp., assembly GCA_013361475.1. Taxonomy (GTDB): domain Bacteria; phylum Actinomycetota; class Actinomycetes; order Mycobacteriales; family Micromonosporaceae; genus Hamadaea. The sequence goes on along the minus strand of JABFYB010000135.1, from coordinate 413 downwards.
GGTCCGGATGACCCGCGACGCCCGGCTCGGCACAGCCGTCGCGGGCGCCTGGACCTTCCGGTCCGGGCACACCGATCCCGACGGGCCGGACTACGGCTTCGTCCGGGTGCCGGTCACGAGCGTCGGCTTCGCTCCGGACCTCAGCGAGGACAACTACGCCGCTCCGGCGCCGATCGCCATGGTCCCGATCGTCGTCGGCACGCAGCCGGGCATCGTCACGGCTCCGCTCACCCGGCTCGACGTGCAGGTCTCGACCGACGACGGCGCGCGGTGGACGACAGTCCATGTCGTACGCACAGCGCACGGGTGGTACGCCTTCCTGCCACAGAAGGCGGGCACCTTCATCTCCCTGAAGGTACGCGGCATCGACGCCGGCGGTCACACCGTCGACGAGACGCTCCTTCGGGCGTACC
>JABFYB010000060.1 GCA_013361475.1 Hamadaea sp. | reverse complement strand
TGTCCGCGCTGCCGTACCCCACCCTCGCGTCGCCGAACAACCCGCCGTCCGACATCCAGGCGCTCGCGAACGCGCTGGACCCGCTGGCGACCCCGCAGATCCAGACGTGGACGCCCACGTGGTCGCAGCAGGGCGGCACGGTGCTGGCCATCGGCAACGGCACCCTCGAGGGCAAGTACGTCAAGGTCGGGCGGCACGTCACCTGGCGCATCTACCTGCTCCGCGGCTCGACCACGAACTTCGGCACGGCGTTCTACCTGTGGACGCTGCCGGTGGCGGCCGACACGCTGAACCAGCCGGCCGGGACGGCGGTCATCAACGTCGGCGGCGCGAACAAGATGGGCGTCTGCCGCCTCGCCGGGAACCAGACCGTCGGGGTCCTGCGGCCGGACGACTCGAACCTGTCGAACTCGTCGTTCGCCTGGGCGACGGGCGACTACATCATGCTCGGCGGCACGTACGTGGCGGGCTCATGAGCAAGAGCGACATCGCGGCCGGCGGGCAGAACCCGGACGACGTGGCCGCGGTCGACGCCGCGGAGGCTGCGGAGAAGCAGGCCGAGACGAACTGCAAGGCCGTCACCACCGCCGCCACGGACGCCATGGCGACGCTCGCCACCATCGTCGCCTCCGACGACGCCACGATCTCGGCGAACGCGCCCGGCCACATCAGGACGCTCGCGCGGGTGTGCCGCCTGCTGCTGCGCCTCCAGCTCCGACGGTTCGAGGGGACGACGTGACGTACTACACCGACAGTCTCGACGCCGCGACGAAGGCCGCGCAGGACGCGGCCCGGTCCGCGAAGGCCGCCCGTGACCTCGTCGGCGCGCCAGCCGACGTCGCAATCGCTGCCGCGGTCGGTGGCCTGGCCACGCAGACACGTGCCGCGCTCGGCCTTGCGACGGTCACGAAGTCGGACCCGACGCTGCTCGCTGGCTGGTTCGCTGGCGGGATCCGCGGGAAGAAGCTTGTCCTCGTGGGCGACTCCACCACGGAGTACGCGTACGGGTTCAACCGCGCCCTAGCGAACTACACGCGACCGGGGCAGCCCCTCGACGGCGTCGGCATCCTCAACTACGGCTGGAACGGGCAGACCCTCGTCGCATGGGACAGCGCGACCAGTCGATACGGCAAGGCCGGCACCATCGCCACAGCCGCGGACCTGTTCGTGTTCTCGTACGGCATCAACGACATCCGCCTCGGCGCCATGTCGGAGGACACCCTGACGGCGAAGGTGATCCAGGCCGTGACGGACCTGCGGGCTGGCGTGCCGGGGTGCACGGTGCTGCTGCGGACGCCGCCGTCGTTCACGACGTCCGACACGGGCGGGTTCGCGCAGATCAGCCCGCAGACGCCGGCGGCGGCGCAGGCGTACAGCGACCTGATGCGCAACGCGTACCGGCGTGCGGCTGCTGCGACAGACTGCCCTCTGCTGGACACCCAGGCTCTCGTCTACGGGACGAAGTCTGTCGCGGACACGAAGACGCCGCTGATGCTGAACCAGATCCACCCGAACGATGCCGGGAACGTGCTGGTGGCGCGTGAGCTGGTGCGGATGATCGGTGCGCCGGCGTCGTCGGAGCCGGTCCTGTTTTCGCTGCGTGGCCGCGCCGGGAACGTGGTGTTGGGGCGCCGTGTGTTGTCGGCTGGTGGCCGGTTCGCCGTTGGATCGGTGCGTTACCGGCCGACGGCCGCCGCGGGGACGCTCACCATCGAGGTGCGGAAGGTCGCTGTCGGTGGCGGGCTCACGGTCCTCGGCACCGTCTCGTACACGGGCGGAGTCTCGACGACGAACGTCATCACGCCGGCCGCGGCACTGACGGATTGGAACACTCTCGCCGCGGGTGAGGGTGTCGAGGTCGCGATCACGGCGTCGACAGCCCCGGTGAACGACATCGAGGTCCCGGTCTACGTCGACGAGCAGCCGCCGGTGCGGGCGTACCCGCTCGAGCTGCGCTGTGACGGGCTGGTGTCGCCGTCCGGGACCGTCATCTACCCTGCGACGTCGCCGATCGCCGCGGGCTACCAGCGCGCGCTCAGGTCCCTGACGTCGGTGCGGCTCCAGGCGGCCGGTTTCACGCTGATGCCGCCGGCGGACAGCGCCGACATCAGCCGCACAGGGTGGCTCAAGCTCGGGCTGTCGGTGACCGGCACCGCCGGATCCCAGACGGTGACCGCGACCGCCGCGAACGCGGCAGCCACACACACCATCGCGACCGTCGCGGGCCAGCAGTACACCTTCGGATGGAAGGCCAACCCGGCAGGCTGGGCATCCCCGAAGACGACGATCGTCGACCCCGACAGCGGCGCGTTCATCGTCGCCGACAACACGGCGTGGCCCGCAGCCGACGGTGCCGGCTGGTACAAGGTGACATTCACCGCGACCGGAGCCCGCACCAACGTCTACCCGATCCGGGCCATGGCGTCCGGCTCGTCGATCGTGTTCAACGACTCGCGCGTGGTCCTCGGCACCGACATCAACGCGGCGCCGTTGCTGTCGCTCGAAGTGCCTGGCGCCTCGGCTGGCGACTACAACGACGCCAGCCGCGCCGGATGGCAGAAGGCCGTCGTCACCGTCACCGGCAACCCTGGTGCGCAGACCGTCACGGCGACCGCAGCCAGCGGCGCGATCCTGCACGCCATCGCCACCACCCCGGGGCAGCAGTACACGTTCGCGTGGAAGGCCAACGCTGCTGGGTGGGCGACTCCGAAGTTCACCATCTACGACCCGGTGAACGCGTCGTTCATCGTCGCCGACAACACCGCCTGGCCGGCCGTGGACGGTGCCGGCTGGTACAAGGTGACATTCACGGCGACGTCGGCAACGACGAACTGCTACATGACCCGCGGCATGACCTCCGGGTCGTCGATCGTGTTCAACCTCGCGAAGGCCGTCGCGGGCACGGACATCACGGCAGCGCCGCTGCCTGAGTTCGCTGTCCCTGCCAGCGTTTTCACGGACGACCTGACGCTGCTGCACCTGATCCGTGTCGACGCCACCACAACCGGGCAGCCCGCCGACATCGTCGACGGGCCAGCACTGATCCAGGCCACCACCGGCAGCCTCATCGGGGCACCCGCCGCAACCACCCGTGGCACTGCGCCGCTCGGGCAGGCCGGGTCATGGCAGGCCGTCGGCATCCGACAGACGAAGGCGACGAACACCGCCGTCGTTACCGTGAACGACCAGGGCCCTTCGTCGCCGGCCGCATCCGTCGCCGGGTCGTCGATCACATGGAACCCGAGCAACCAGACGTGGGCCGGTGAGGTCATCACGTTCTTCTGGCCGTACCTGCTCACCGATGGCGAGCTGACCGCCTACACCAAGTCGGTGCTGCGGACCCTCGCGGCGGCTGGTGAGGCGATCACGGTCGACTGGCCGTCGCAGCGTTACCTGTGACGGGCTGCTCGAGCGCGCGGACAGCCCGGATGACGGCAACCCAACATCGGAGCGACCAATGTTGCAACCGGAGCAGCCTGCCCACCCCACAGCCAAGTCATGACCACGCTACGAGGACCGGG
>JABFYB010000182.1 GCA_013361475.1 Hamadaea sp. | reverse complement strand
ACGCAAACCACGGCGTATGATGTGGTTATAACAGGCTCCGCGAGGCGCCTTTCATCCAACCTCGTCGGTGTGGTCGTTCCTCCCCAGGTCCCACCCAGCAGAACTGGATGAGAGCGCGCCTCGCGGCTCTTTTTGGCCCTGATGCCCCTACCCGGTATCCTGGTCAGGTTCTTTCGACTAGCCGTGGGTGAAGGCACCCACGGCGGTCGCTTGAACGACGCACGACCTCCTGCCACGGAAGGACCGTGGCCGCTAGCCCAGAGGAGGTGAGCACGTCTTGCGTCATTACGAGATCATGGTGATCCTCGACCCGTCTCTCGAGGAGCGCACCGTCGCCCCGTCGCTCGACACGTACCTCAACGTGATCCGGACGTCGGGTGGTTCGGTGGAGAAGCTCGACGTCTGGGGCCGCCGGCGCCTGTCGTTCGAGATCAACAAGAAGGCCGAAGGCATCTACGCCGTCATCGACCTGCAGGCTGAGCCTGCGGCCGTGGCCGAACTGGACCGTCAGCTGCGACTCAACGAGTCCGTGCTGCGTACCAAGGTCATCCGGCCGGAAGTTCGCTGACGCGAGCCCAAGGCACGCCCGGACCCGCCTTCGCGCAGCTGTCGTACGGCTGTGACAACCTGTGCGTCAGAACACGCGAATGCCCGAGGAGTAGGTCATGGCTGGAGAAACCACCATCACGGTCATCGGTAACCTGACCGACGACCCAGAGTTGCGCTTCACCCCGTCCGGGGCGGCGGTCGCCAAGTTCCGCATCGCTTCGACGCCGCGGACGCTCGACCGGGCCTCCGGGGAGTGGAAGGACGGCGAGCCGCTGTTCCTGGCGTGCTCGGTGTGGCGGCAGGTGGCGGAGAACGTCGCCGAGTCGCTGCAGCGGGGCGCCCGCGTGATCGTGTCGGGCCGGCTGCGTCAGCGGTCCTACGAGACGCGTGAGGGCGAGAAGCGCACCGTCATCGAGCTGGAAGTCGACGAGATCGGTCCCTCGCTGCGCTACGCGACGGCGAAGGTCCAGAAGATGTCGCGGTCCAGCGGTGGCGGCGGCGGTGGTGGCGGCTACAGCGGTGGCAACAGCGGTGGCGGCGGCGGTTTCGCCGACGACCCGTGGGCCACGGCTGCTCCCGCCGGCGGCGGTTCGGGTGGCAACTTCGACGACGAGCCACCTTTCTAAAGATCACTGGAGCACGAGCAATGGCTAAGGCTGCCGCTCTTCGCAAGCCGAAGAAGAAGGTGAACCCGCTCGAGAAGGAGGGGGTCACCTACATCGACTACAAGGACACCGCGCTGCTGCGCAAGTTCATCTCGGACCGCGGCAAGATCCGCGCCCGCCGGGTGACGGGTGTGACCACCCAGCAGCAGCGTCAGATCGCCCGTGCGGTCAAGAACGCCCGCGAGATGGCGCTCCTGCCGTACACGAGCACCGGACGCTGAGAGGAGGCACCCCTATGAAGATCATTCTGACTCAGGAGGTGCCGGGTCTCGGCACGCCGGGCGACATCGTCGAGGTCAAGGACGGCTACGGCCGTAACTACCTGCTGCCGCAGGGCTTCGCGATCGCCTGGACCAAGGGCGCCGAGAAGCAGGTCGCCACGATCAAGCGGGCGCGCGACGCCCGGGAGATCCGCGACCTCGACCACGCCAAGGAGATCAAGGCCCAGCTCGAAGGGCTGTCCGTCAAGCTCGGCGCGCGCGCCGGCGACGGCGGCCGTCTCTTCGGCTCGGTCACCGCGGGTGAGGTCGTCGTCGCGGTCAAGGCCGCGGGTGGCCCCAGCCTCGACCGCCGCCGGGTGGAGCTGCCGAGCGTCATCAAGTCGCTCGGGGCCTACAACGTGCAGGTCAAGCTGCACCCCGACGTCGTCGCCAAGTTCTCCGTGAACGTGGTTCCGGCCGCCAAGTAAGGCACTCGACAGGGCCGGCGCGAGCTTCGCGCCGGCCCTGTCGCGTACGGTCAGCCGCGCAGTCGGCCCGCCGTCCGGATCGCCTCGGTGAGCTCGGCGACCTTCGGGTCGCGCAACTCCTCCTGGGCGTCGGCGGCGATCTGCCCCAACTGGTCCAGCTGCACCTCGGCGGCGTACGAGGAGGACTTGAGCGCCTCCGCGAAGAAGGCGGCGGCATAAGCCACGCGCAGATGCGGGTCCGCCGACCGGAAACCGCCCGCGAGATCGGTCACCACGATCGACTCGTACGCCTCGGAGGCCGCCCGGGAAACGGGATCCTGCCAGCGTACGCGGACGTCGGCGACCTTGGCCGACGACCGGACCTCCGGCCGTAGCCGCACGATGTAGAGCGCCGTGACGGCGTGACCGGGCCCGACCTCGCCGCCGTCGACACGGTCGTCGCGGAAGGCCGACGCGTCCAGCAGGCGATCGTCATACCCCACGAGCCGGTACGCCTCGACGACCGACTCGTCGAAGGTGACCTGCGCCTTCGCGTCCAACGCCCGGACCGACAGGTTCGCCGGCAGCCGGTGCACGAAGACATCCCGGGCCTGGTTCCGATCGGCGACGTAGACGGCGAAACCATCGCCCTGGTCGGCCAGCTTCTCCATCAGCTCGTCGCCGTAACTGCTGCCCACGCCGACGCCGAGCAGCGAGATCTCCTTGTCGGCCTCGGCCTTCACCCGGCGCAGGATCGGCGAAGACTCGGTGTTGCCCACATTGGCCAGCCCGTCGGAGAGCAGGATCACCCGGTTGGAGGAACCCTGCCGAAACCCGTCCCGCGCCACCTGATAGCCCGTGACCAGCCCGGACTCCAGGTTCGTCGACCCACCGGCACTCAGCGAGTCGATCGCCCGATCGAGATCCTCCACCTGCGACAGACGAGTCATCGGCAACACCATCTTCGCCCGCTCGTTGAACGTCACCAGCGCGACGGAGTCGGTGCGGCGGAGTTGGCGTACGAGATAGTGCAGCGCGTCCTGGACGAGATCGAGCCGACCGGGCTCGGCCATCGACCCGGAGACGTCGATCACGAAGGTCAACGCGACGTCCGGGCGGCTCTCCGAATCGTCGGCCCGAGTCTGCAGACCGACGCGCACGAGCCGGAGCCGGTCGCTGTACTCCGACCGATGCGTGGACGGCATCGCCGACCCGTCGACGTGCAGCGCGAACCCGTCGCCCTTGGGCTGCCCGTACTGCATGTCGAACGAGTTGACGAACTCCTCCGGCCGCACCGCCGACCGCTCCGGCCACCGGCCGTCGTGCAGCTGCCGCACCGAGTACGCGTACGAGGCGGTGTCGACGTCGAGAGCGAAGGTCGACTGGGTCTGCTTGTCGACGGACGTCTCGCCGCCGGGGATGGACACCCCGGGTCCTTGACCGCCACTGTTGTTCGGCGCGTCCGACTCCGCGCTCTTGTCGCTCGCGCTGCACCCGGCGAGCGCCAGCAGCGCCACCAGGAAGACCGCTCCGGCCGACCGGGTCATGAGCTTCGTCATGAGTTCTCCTGACCTAGAACATTCAGTTGCCGATCCGACCGCCCGGCGAACGGACGCGCTCCCACCGTTGCCGGACCGCAATCGGACCGTGAACGTCGGTGACCGATTCGAGCCGAGCCCGTGACCGGCGGCCGGGAACCGATGGCCGACATCCGGCGTCCAGAGCGGACTCGGGCCGTCAAGATCGACACGCCGGACGAACTTTCTTCCACGCACAGCCTGTGATTTTCATCCACCCAGCTCAGAGCCCATCTGTGGACAACAGGCCGCGCGTTATCCACAGGCTGTGCACAGGGTTACCCACAGGCTGAGGCGAGTTGTCCACAGGTTGTCCGCAGGTCTGTCCACCGGGGTGTTTGAGAATCCGGGCCAGGCTTCGTACCGTCAAGCCTCCGGCCTCGATAACACCCTGGGAACCGACGGCACACTTGTCGGACCCCGGTGGTATCCCTGGGGTTCGGTGGGGACGATCTAGCGTGCTTGGGGTGGGGTGCGGTGTCCGTCGGCGAGGTGCGCGACCAGGCGCGGTTCCCGGTCTCCGGGCAGCCGTCCGCCGACGGTCCCCCCGCCTACGAGCGCACTCCCCCGCAAGACGTCGCGGCCGAGCAGAGCGTCATCGGCGGCATGCTCCTCAGCAAGGACGCCATCGCCGACGTCGTCGAGATCCTCCGGTCGAGTGACTTCTATCGGCCGGCCCACGCCACCATCTTCGAGGCCGTGGTCGACCTGTTCGGCCGAGGCGAGCCCGCCGACGCCGTCACCGTCGCCGCCGCGCTCGACGGCCAGGGCGAGCTGACCCGCGTCGGCGGCGCGCCCTACCTGCACACCCTGCTCAACTCGGTGCCGACCGCGGCCAACGCCGCGTACTACGCCCGCATCGTCAGCGAACGCGCCATCCTCCGCCGCCTCGTCGAGGCGGGCACCAAGATCGTGCAGCTCGGCTACGGCACCAACAGCGGTGGCGGCCGCGACGTCGACGACATCGTCGACCTCGCCCAGCAGGCCGTCTACGACGTGACCGAGCGCCGGGTCAGCGAAGACTTCTCCATCCTCGCCGACCTCCTGCAGCCGACACTCGACGAGATCGAGGCGGTCGGCGCCCAGGGCGGCGTCATGGCCGGCGTGCCGACCGGATTCTCCGATCTGGACCGGCTGCTCAACGGACTGCACCCCGGCCAGTTGATCATCGTGGCCGGCCGACCTGGTCTCGGTAAGGCGCTCGCGCTCGACACTCCGCTGCCGACACCGGACGGCTGGACGACCATGGGCGAGGTCGAGGTCGGAGATCAGTTGCTGGGTGCGGACGGCCGTCCCACCAAGGTCCTGCACGCGTTCGAAGTCCGATACGACCGCCCGTGTTACGAAGTGGAGTTCTCCGACGGCTCGGTGATCGTCGCCGACGCGGAGCACCTGTGGCAGACGACCACGCGCGCCAGTCGGCGCCAGCGGGCGGAGACCAAGCGCGTGCACCAGTGGTCCGAGACTGATCGGAGCGCCGCGATCGCCGCCGCTGCCGCGGCGACCGACGAGCTGGTCACGTTCGGAGAGGCCGTCGCGTTCGCCGGTGAGCGATTCCGGCATGTCCTGCATACGGTTGGGCACGAGGTGGGGACCGCCGGCACGGTGACCCGGGAGTACGTGCGCCGGGGCAAGCCGTGGCGGCGCAGCGGCCTTCCCGCCTACGCCCGGCGATCCATGATGACCGCCCTCGCCCGGCGGGTGGACCGGCTCATGAACGCGGAGACCACCGCTCCGCCGAACGAACCCGTCACCACCGCCGAGATCGCGGCGACCCTCCGTCTTCCGGGCGACGGCCGACTGAACCATGCTGTGGAGAACGCTCGACCGCTCGACCTTCCTGAGCGTGATCTGCCGATTCCGCCCTACGCCTTGGGTGCCTGGCTGGGTGACGGCCATGCCGCCGGGGCCCGCATCTCGACGGCGGATCCGGAACTGCTCTCGTTCCTGGCGGCCGACGGTCTCCTCGTCGAGCCGGGCGCCGGACGCTTCGGCTACTCCGTCAAGCTTCCGAAGCCCCGTCCGTTCGCCGAACGCGTGTGCGTCTTCTGCGGGCAGGTCACGCCCGGCGCGGCGGGCCAATTCCCGCCATGTGTGCAATGCGGGGCCCGTGACGGGTCGTTCACCGGCCGCCTCCGGGGAGTCGGCGTGCTGGACAACAAGCACATCCCGAGGGCGTACTTGCGCGCGTCGGAGGCGCAGCGGCGGGCGCTGCTCGCGGGTCTCATGGACACCGACGGGACCGTGGCGCCGGCGGGCAATCTTCAGTTCACATCGACATCCAAGCGCCTGGCGGCCGACGCGTACGAGCTGATCGTGAGCCTCGGCTACCGCTGCTCGAAATCGACGCGGGCGGTGAAGGGCAAGACGGCCCAGTCGTCGGTGGCGTACACGTTGAACTTCTCGACCGGAGACGAGATCTTCCGGCTGACCCGAAAGAAGATCGCCCACCGCGAGCGGAGCCGGACGCGTAACACCGCGCGGACCGGTAGCCGCTACATCGTGGCCGTACGCCCGGTGCCGAGCGTTCCAGTGCGCTGCGTGACCGTGGACAACGAGGATCACCTGTATCTCGCCGGTCGGTCGATGATCCCGACCCACAACTCCACGGCGGGAATGGACTTCGCTCGCAACGCCGCCATCAGGCACAACATGGCCAGCGCCATCTTCTCCCTGGAAATGTCCAAGGTCGAGATCGTGACCCGTCTGCTCAGCGCCGAGGCGCGCGTACCGATGCATGTGTTGCGGTCCGGGCAGTTGTCCGACGACGACTGGACCAAGCTGGCACGGCGCATGGGCGAGATCAGCGAGGCGCCGATCTTCGTCGACGACACGCCCAACATGAACCTCATGGAGATCCGGGCGAAGGCGCGACGGCTCAAGCAGCGGCATGATCTGAAGTTGATCGTGGTCGACTATCTGCAGCTGATGACGTCGCCGAAGCGGACCGAGAGCCGTCAGCAGGAGGTCGCGGATCTCTCTCGTGGCTTGAAGCTGCTCGCCAAGGAGGTCGAGTGCCCGGTGATCGCGGTCAGTCAGCTGAACCGTGGTCCCGAGCAGCGGACGGACAAGCGACCGCAGCTCTCCGACCTGCGCGAATCCGGCTCGATCGAGCAGGATGCCGACGTCGTCATCCTCCTGCACCGCGACGACTACTACGACAAGGAGTCGCCGCGCGCGGGTGAGGCTGACTTCATCGTGGCCAAGCACCGTAACGGCCCGACCGACACCGTCACGGTAGCGGCGCAGCTGCACATGTCGCGCTTCGTCGATATGGCGGTGAGCTGAGCACCGGCGCCCAGGCTGCCAGGGCTACCGGATACAGGAGGTAGCCGAACCGGGTCGCGGGCAGCAGCAGGATGGCCAGGAGTAGTCCGGTCGCGCTGATGAGCGCTGCTCTCGGCACGCTGGCCGGGGGCTGGCGGATGAGCGAGAGTGCGATCGCAGCTGCGGTCAGGAGTAGCAGCGCGATGGCGATCTGCCGCCCGTCCGGCAGGTACGCCGTCAGCAGTTGCCCGGGTAGTGGCGACGCCGCCGGGCTGCGGACGAGGCCGTGGCCGAGCGGGAAGCGGATGACGTTCTCGACGACGGCTCGGCCGTTGATGAGCACTGTCGGCACCAGGACCAGCATCGGTATGCCGCCTGCGCCGAGGGCGTACCGGGTGAGCGATCGGCGGTGGCGGACGAGGGCGACGAGGCCGAGGACGACGGCGACCGGCCAGGCGGTGAGTTTGAGGGCTCCGGCGCAGCCGATCGCCAGCCCGGCGGCGGCCCAGCGGTTGCGGCTGGCGAGGGCGCAGGCGAGGAGGGACAGGGCCAGGACGGGGACGTCGTCGCCGCCGGTGGCCAGGGTGAGGGCGGCGAGCGGCAGGATCGTGACCGCTTGAAGCGCCCGCAGCGGGGCCTCGGTTCCGAAGCGGGTGATGCCCTGGCGGTCGAGCAGCAGCCAGGCGGCGACGACGGCGGCGCTGCTCAGCAGGGCCATGATGACTCGGGCGTCGGTCCACCAGGCGATGCCGCCGAGGGCGCGAGGCAATCCCGCGATCGCCATGCCGGGCTGATAGGGCAGGTAGTCGAGCAGGCGCAGGGGGCTCGGCACCGCAGCGATGGCGTCGCGATCCAGGTAGGGCGTTCCGGTGTGGAGCATCCGCGCCCCGGCCGCCTCGATGACGAGGACTTCCTCCTGGGCCCGGTCCAGTCGTCCGTCGGCTCGCTCGCGCGCCTGGAGGATCAGTGGGAGCAGGGCGGTCGCGCCCCAGGCCGCGGCGGTGAGCCAGGTCCGCGCACGGTGGCTGGTCAGGAGGAGAGCGATGCTCGCGGCGCCCAGGTAGCCCCAGATCGCGACGGCCGCCCACGCGCGGTGGGGGGCCAGGCTCGACCAATGCCAGGTGTACGCGCAGAAGAGCGCCGCGAGCGCGTACGCCGTCACATCGACGGGGCGCCCGATGCTGAGCACGCGGGTGCTGAGCCGCCGAACGAACACATCCGAAGTCTGCCCGGAAATCGCCACGAATTCGGGCGAATCACCGACTTAGTACATTCCCGACTCGACGTCGGTAGACTCCGTCACTCGTTGCTGGACCGAGGCCGCCGTCGCAGCCCGAAATGCTCACCTGTCCGGGGTAGCCGGACGACGGGTGCCTGCCGGCCCTCCATCGCCTCGCCGAACGCGCTCTTGCCGAGCGAGGCGAGGAAACGCTGGTGGGACAACGGCCGGGCGAACAGGTGTCCCTGGCCGAGCCCGCATCCGAGGTTCCACAGCGTCTGGCGCTGGTCGACGCGTTCGATGCCCTCGGCGACCACGGCGAGTCCCAGTGCGCGACCGAGTTCGATGGTGGACCGGACGACCGCCATCGCCTCCGCCGAGGCGTCCATGTCGGTGACGAAGCTGCGGTCGATCTTGAGTTCCCGGACCGGTACGCGAGCCAGCGCGCTCAGCGAGGAGAATCCCGTGCCGAAGTCGTCCAGGGCGATGGCCACACCGAGCCGGCCGAGCCCGGCGAGCACCTGGTCGACGATCTCCATCGAGGACAACGTGAGCGACTCGGTCAGTTCGAGGACCAGCGACTCCGACTTCATGCCGCGCTCGTCGAGCAACTGCTCCACCAGAGCGGGGAAGCGCCGGTCGAGGAGGCTGCGCGGGGAGATGTTGACCGCGACCGGGATCGGGTGACCGGCGGCGGCCCACGTCCCGGCCGCCTGCAGCGCCTGGTCGAGGATCGCCTCGGTGAACGCGGTCAGCTGCCCCGAGCGTTCGACCGCGTCGAGGAACCGGCGGGGATCGAGGTTGCCCCGATCGGGGTGATGCCACCGGGCCAGCGCCTCGGCCGAGACGATCTCGCCGGTCGCGAGGTCGACGATGGGCTGGAACTCCAAGGTGAACTCGCTGGCGGCGACGGCCCGGGAGATCTGGCCGCCCAGCTCCAGGCGATCCAGGTCGGTGATGTCGAGGCTGCGCGAGTAGGGCACGATGCGCTGGCCGGTCCGCTTGGCCTCGGTGAGGGCGAGGCTGGCGCGCCGCAACAACTCCGTCATGTCGCCGTCGGCGGGAGCGACCGCCAGTCCGGCCCGTGGAACGAGGGTGATCGGTACGCCGTCCACCTCGTACTCCTCGGCGACCTGCTGCAGGATGTCCCGCGACCGGTGCATCGCGAGCGCCGGCGTGGGCAACGCGGTGAAGAGCACTGCGAACTCGTCGCCGTCCTGCCGGGCCACGATCGCGTCGGCGCCGGCCGTCGCGAGCATCCGCCGGCCGATCTCGACCAGGACGGCGTCGCCGGCGGTGTAGCCGAGGCCGTCGTTGATCTCCTTGAACTGGACCATGTCCAGGGTCAGCAGAGCGATCGCGCCGGTGGTCGGGCGGTGTTCCAGTGCCTGCTTGCCCTCCTCCACCAGGAACCGGCGGTTGGCGAGGCCGGTCAGGGGGTCGTGCTGAGCCTCGTGCGCGTGCTGATCGGCGACGTTGATGAGCAGCCCGTACGCCGACGCGTTCCGGATCGCCGTGGCCAGCGACGCCGCGAAGGTACGCAGCAGGAACCCCTCCCGCTCGGGGAGGATGGTCGGGCGGGCGAAGTAGAGCCGGAGTTCGCCGACGTCCTCGGTGTCGCGTTGACCCTCCAGCGCCACCACGGTCGGTTCGCCTTCCGAGTCCGCGATGTCGGGCCGTTCCGCGAGGATGCCGGACGAGTCGCCGAACACATGCCGCACGTCGGCCGCCTGGCCCAGTTCGGCCGGAACCCGGAAGTCCACCTCGACCCAGGCCGCGCCGAACATGTTCACGCCGGTGTCGACGGCGGCGCGCAGGACCTTGTCGAGGTCGACTTCGTTGAGGGCGTCGGTCGCCCGGGCCAGTCGTTGCCAGGCCTCCCGCTCGGCCTGCTGCCGCAGCCGGTTCATGTGCATGAAGTGCAGGCTCAGGACGAGCGGTGGAATGGCGATGAGCAGCCGGGAGTCCCACAGCAGGAGGACGAGCGCGGCGAGGGCGATGCCGAAGCGGATCACCGACAGCGACAGATGGCGCTTGAGGCTCTCCCGGTACATCTGGAGGACCGGCATGCCCATGGAGATCGCGATGACCGGCACCGAGACCAGGTCGTCGATCACGATCATGGCGAGGAAGGCGAGCCCCACCGTCTGAATCGGCGGGAAGTTCGCGAGCTGGCTGGTCGTGGTGAGCGTCTCGATGTCCGCCGACGCGAGGATGAGCCCCGCCGTGGTCGCCACGAGGGTTTCCTTGGCCACCGCGAAGATCGCCTTGATCGGCTCTCTCCGCTGGATGATCTTGGCCAGCGTCACGCTGACGGCCACCAGCACGATCAGCCAGGGGACCGGGAGGGCGACGGCGGCCACCAAGGTGGCGGCGTCGGTCCAGTGGACGAAGAAGTTGGAGCGGATGCGCAGCGTCAGCAGATTCGACAGTCCGATGAGGACCATCAAGGTCACCAGGGTCAGCCAGGCGAACGGACTGACCGGGCTGAGATGTGCGGCCGCGGTGAAGACGCTGATCGCCGCCAGAAACGACAGGAGACCGACGATCGGCCTGAGCCGCCAGTCGGTCTCGCGAGTCGGGGTGGGCGTCACGCTGGTCTCCGAATCCGATGCGGATGGGTGAGGCCAGCGTACTGAAAACAGGGGATCAGCCCCAGTCGAAGCCGCGCATGTTCTTCTTGGTCCGGAACATCGGGTTCACCTCCGCTATGAGTAACTGCTACTTCGCGTCGCTCTTGTCTTGCTGTTGAAGCGACTGTATTCTCCGGCAGTTCTCGGGAAAAGGGGTGAAGCCCAAATTAGGCAGGGATAGTCCGAAATATCACCATATGTGAGTTGATCATCACGCGCTGTGCATCTTTCATCGTGCAACGCGCGCCTCGGTACGCTCAACACGCGTAACTGTAATGACGCAGAGTAGTGACCGGTCGGTTGACCTACGGACAGTTGACCCACTCGTCCGTACCGTCAGTGAAGACCTGGTGCTTCCAGATGGGAAGCTTCTCCTTCACTCGGTCGACCAGCCGGGCGCACGCCGCGAACGCGGCGGCCCGATGCGCGGTGGCGACGGCGGCGGCCAGTGCCACGTCCCCGATCTCGAGCGGGCCGATCCGATGGGACACCGCGACGGCGATGACCTCCGGATCCGCGGCGATCTCCTCGGCCACCTCGCGCAGGACGTCCTCAGCGGACGGATGGCCTTCGTAATCGAGTCGTACCACGGCTCTGCCATGGTCGTGATCGCGGACGACGCCGACGAAGGACACGACAGCGCCGGCCCGCGGATCGGCGACCGCCGCCTCGTGCTCGGCGATGCTCAACGGGCTGTCGCTCACGGCGATGAGCCTGATCACGGCAGCTCCACCAGCTCGACCTGGTCGCCACGGCGGCCGCTTTCCCCGGGCGGCACGACGGCGAAACCTGCGGACTGTGCCAATCCGCGAAGCATCGCGGAGCCCACATGAGACACCGGATACGCCGGGCCGCCGGGATGGTCCTGGCGTACGAGGGCGAGGTGGGTGAAGTCGCCGCGTCCCGGAACGTCCTCGGCGAGCACGGCCTGCGCCGGGGCCGGGAACGGCCGCCCGGTCAGCCCGGCCAGCACCGGCACGACGAGGGACACCAACGCCACCAGCGCCGACTGCGGATTGCCCGGGAGGCCGGCCACGAACTGGCCGCCGGGCAGCTGCGCGACCAGCATCGGGAACCCGGGCCGGACGGCGACGGTGTTGACCACGTATTCCGCGCCGAGTTCGGTCAGCGCGCCGTGCAGGTAGTCGACCGGCCCGTGCATCGTCCCGCCGGTCGTACAGATCAGGTCGTTGCCCGCGTCGACCGCGCGGCGTAGACCGTCCACATGCGCCGCCAACGTGTCGGGAACCCGGGTGAAGCCGTCGAGGTGGGCGCCGAGCCGCCGCAGCGCGGCGGGGAGCGAGGGGCCGAGCGCGTCGCGTACTCGCCCGTCGCCGGGCAGACCCGCGTCGAGCAGTTCGTCGCCGAACACCAGCAACGCCGCGCGCGGGGCCCGCCGGGTCAGCAACGTGTCGTACCCGCAGCTGGCGGCCAGCCCGACGACGCCCGGGGTGATCGGCGTACCGGCGGGCAGCAGCTCGTCACCCTGCGCGCACTCCTCCCCCGGCACGCGCCACTCGGGCTCGGCCTTCGGGGTTCCGCTCACGACGTCCTCGCGCAGCTCACCGTGCTCCAGGCGCAGGATCGAGGTCGAGCCGACCGGCACCATCGCGCCGGTCGCGATCTCCATCGCGGTGCCGTCCGTGGTCAGCTCCGGGGCGCGCTGCCCGGCGAGCACCCGGCCCACCACGCGCCACGGACCCTCGCCGCGCAGCACCCAGCCGTCGACGCTCGCGGTGGTGAAGGCCGGCAAAGGGGTACGCGCAACGAGCGGCTCGGCCAGCGTCAGCCCGTCGGCGTCGGCCAGGCCGACCTCGGCGACGGCGGCCGACCGGGCGGCGGCGCGGGCATAGACGGTACGCCGGGCGGATGCCCAGTCGACGGGAAGCGCGGTCACCCGTGGTCACCTCCCTGGATCTGGTCGACGGCGTGGCGCAGCACCCGGCCCAGCACGGCGAGACCGTCTTTGGCCCCACCGGTGGAGCCGGGCAGATTCACCACGAGGGTCCGCCCGGCGACTCCGGCGATCCCCCGGGACAGTGCGGCCGTCGGCACCGCCGGATTGGTGCGTACGGCTTGGGCCAGCCCCGGGACCTCGCGGTCGACCAGCTCCCGGGTGATCTCCGGAGTGCGATCGGTCGGCGAGATGCCGGTGCCGCCGCTGGTCACGATGACGTCCGGCTGAGCGGCGAGGGCTTCGACGAGCGCCGTACGCAACGGCTCGCCGTCGGCCACGACGATGGGATCGGGCACCTGAGCGCCCAGTTCCCGGAGTCCGTCGGTGAGGATCGGGCCGCTACGGTCGGCGTACACCCCGGTGGCGGCCCGTGTCGAGGCGACGACCACGGTCGCGGACACCCCGGCCAGCGGCTGCTCCCGGCTCCACAGCCCGGTCTTGCCGCCCTCCTTGCGCAGGACGCGGACGTTCTCGATGCTCGCGCCCGGATCCACTGCCTTGATCATGTCGATGAGCGCCAAGCCGGCCGTGGCGACACAGGTCAGCGCCTCCATCTCGACGCCCGTCCGGTCGGCGGTACGCACCGTGGCGGTGATCTCGACGCGGTCGTCTCCCGGAGTCAGCTCGACGGCGACGCCGTGAATCGCGATCGGATGGCACAGCGGGACCAGGTCCGGCGTACGCTTCGCGGCCATGATCCCGGCCAGCCGGGCGACCCCCAGCGCGTCGCCCTTCGGCAGACCACCCTGGCTCAGCAGGGCCAGCACCTCCGGGGTCGTCCGCACGTGGCCCGCCGCGGTGGCGCTCCGGACCGAGATCTCCTTGGCGGAGACGTCGACCATGCGCGCCGACCCGGCGGCGTCCACGTGCGTCAACTGCGGCGGCTTGTCCACGTCCTGAGCCTATCGGGCCGTCGGCCGGGCCTTATGCGTGGTCGTCGGCATGCGCCGGAACCGGCTCCTGGCGTACCCCTTCGACCTGAGCGGGACGGACCGCGAGCGTGACCGGCCGGCGAGACGTGGGCACCGCGAGCGTCTCGCCCGGGTAGACCGGTTCCGCGCCCGGACGCCACGGCAGCGCCGCGACCAGCACGATCAGCGCGATCGTGAACGAGTTCTCGGCGAGTACGCCGATCATCCCGTCGGCGTAGTGCGAGACGGCCGGGAGCTGGTGCTCGTACGGCCAGATCGGCGAGACCAGGAACAGCAGGAAGAGCCCGAGTGCGGCGGCCGCGTGCCGGAAGCCGACCATGGTCGGGAACCAGATGGGTTCCCGGAGCCGGGTCGTGACCAGGCCGGACGGGGAGAAGCCGTTGCGGCGTTTCATCCCGCGGCTGGCGGCGCGGCGGCGGAGCGCGGCGTCTCCGAGCACGACGATCGCCGGGATCACGAAGACCAGGTGGTGCGTCCACGAGATGGGGCTGACCACATTGGCGGTCAGGCCGATCAGGGTGAACGCGGTCAGTTCGTCGCCCTCGCCGTGCGCGTGCGTCGCCCGGGACAGCCCGACGACCAGGATGACCAGCGTGAACGTGATCCACAGCAGGGACGGCGCGGTGAACTGGTCGTAGAGGCGCGCCAGCAGCCCGGCCAGCGACGCGTTCGGCGTCTGGTCTGCCTGACCGACCCGGTTCGTCTCGAAGATCACCCGAGTCCAGTACGCCACCGACTCCGTGCGGGCGAACAGGAAGCCGACAGCGGTGACACCGACGAGCGTGCCGATCGCCGTCCACGCCGCCCGCCACTGCCGACTGATCAGCAGATAGACGATGAACAGCGCGGGGGTCAGCTTGATCGCGGCGGCCAGGCCGATGCCGACGCCGGCCCACTTGCCGCTCAGGAAGCGCCGCACGAGCGGGGAACGCCCGGAGGTGTCCTTGGGCCGGCTGATCCAGCGCAGCGCGACGAGGTCGGCGACGATCAAACCGAAGAGCAGGATGTTGACCTGGCCGTAGCCGAAGGTCTCCCGCATCGGTTCCAGCGCGGCCGCGACCGGCACCGCGAGCGCCACGGCGAACCAACGGTGCTTCCAGCCGCAGCGTTCGGCGATCGGGGCCAGCAACGCGGCCATGACCGCGGTCAGCACGAGCAGGCTGGCGCCCACGTTGACCCAAGCCGCGTCCAGCATGGGCAGGTAACCCATGGGCAGCATCACGAGCGCCGCGAACGGCGGATACGTGAAGCCGAGCGGCACGTCGGGGTCGAGGTAGTCGTACAGGCTTCCG
>JABFYB010000161.1 GCA_013361475.1 Hamadaea sp. | reverse complement strand
GCCGACAGGGTCACGTCGAGGCCGAGCTGACGTACCTGCCAGCCGGCTTCGAAGACGATGGCGGCGGCCTCGGGGTCGGCGAGCATGTTGAACTCGGCGGCCGGGTTGTGGTTGCCCCGCGTGTACGAGCCGCCCATGATCACCAGCTCGCGGGCCCACTCGACGACCCGGGGCTCGCGGCGTACGGCGAGGGCGATGTTGGTGAGCGGGCCGACCGCGACGAGGGTGATCTCGCCGGGGGCGGCGCGCAGGGCGTCCACGATGAAGTCCACGGCGTGGCCGGGCGAGACCGGGCGTACGGGGGCGGGCAGGACGGCGCCCCCGAGGCCGGTCGTGCCGTGCACGTGGGCGGCCCGGACCGTGCGGTGGAGCAGGGCGCCGGCGGAGCCGGGCGTCACCGGCACGTCGCCGAGGTCGAGGAACTCCCGCAGGGCGAGCGCGTTCGCGGTGGTGAGTTCGAGGTCGACGTTGCCGCCGACGGTGGTGATGCCGACCACGTCGAGGTCCGGGGAGCCGGCGGCGAGCGCGAGGGCGAGGGCGTCGTCGATGCCGGGATCGCAGTCGATGAGAACTTTCTTCACACCACAGGACAATACGCATCATTCGCGGCCAAGCCGCACGGCCCTGGACATGGATCGAGGCCGGGCAGTTCCCCCAAATCTGCCCGGCCTCGATCGGCGGCGGTCCAGGCCGGCGTCTTCCCCCAAAAACGCCGGCGGTCCCGCACTCGCGGACCGCGGTCCCCCTCCGCGTCCGCATCGGTGAAGGTCCGTAGGCCTCTCGACCTGCTACAACGCTACCGAGACGAATGCAACGGTCGCGTCATAACGGGGTCGAATAAGCGTTTAATCCGACTAGGGAAGCTCCAATCGAACCTCGGTGCCTTCCTGCAACGATCGACTCACCGTGCAGTACTTGTCGTGCACCCGCGTCGCCACCGCCCGGTAGACCTCGTCGGCCTTCTCCGAGGGCACCTCGACGTCGTACGTGACCGTCACCGGGCCGAGCTTGTTCGACTCGACCTTCTCCGACTCCACCGTCATGGCGAGCCGGATGAGCTGATGGCCGCGCTGGGCCGTGAGCGGCTCGACGGTCACGATGTTGCAGCCGCCGACCGCCGCCAGCAGCAATTCGACCGGGGTGAAGACGCCGTCCTCGTCGCCGCCGCCGATCTTCACCTCGGCGCCGCGGGCGTTCGTCGCCCGGAATCCGCCGTCTTCTGTCCGCTCAACTCGCACGTTAGCCATGTTTCAGACCCTACTCAGAAAGCTCTCATGTTCCTTCAGCATCGTCATAGGCATGGCTAGTCAGGCGAATGCGAGTCACGGTCCCATCCTCTTCTGGTGCGGGGTCGCGGTCGCCGAGTTCGGCGCGATCCAGCCGGGGTTCGGCTACCCCTGGCGCCCCACCGCGTACGCCGCCGCCGCGCTGCTCGTCGCGCTCGGCTTCGTCATCGTCAAGGCCGCCGACCTGCTGCGTACCGAGCAGGCCAGGCAGCGGCTGCGGCTCGGCGGCTACCTGGCCGGCGCGCTGCTGGTGGCCCACGAGTTCAGCTCCTCCGCGTACGTGACCGAGCTCAGCCGCGTCGGCTCGCTCCTCCTGTACGCCATGGCCGCCGTCATGGCCGTCCGCAGCCACACGGTCGTCCAGGCGACCAGGGGCAGGCTGCTGATCGCCACCGGCATGGACCCCGACGCCCTGCGCGCCAGGCTGACCGGCGACACCGTCGCCGTGTACCGCACCGAGCGCGCCACCGACGAGCTGCGCGACCTGGAGTCCAGGTACGGCCTGATCCTCGTCACCGGCCCCGAGCACGACCCGAAGGCCAAGGAACGCATCAGCGCGTCGGGCCTGAGCCGCGAGATCCCCGACATCGCCGAGCGCGAGGTCGTGGTCGCCGGCCCGCGCCCGTTCACCCGGTACGTCAGCGGCGCCCTGTCACGCCTCGCGATCCCGAAGTCACAGATTCATTTCAAAACTGGGCAAAAGGTTTAGCCCCACGTTACGGCCGACGTGAGAGCGTGGGCAGCGGACAAGGAGGCCAGGTGACGATTTTCCCCGGAAGCGCCCGTGTCGACACGGTCATGGGCATGCCCGTCAGTGTGGACATCCGCACGGCTCTGCCGGCCAGAGAGCTCACCCCCCTGCTCGACGACGCGTTCTCCTGGCTGCGCTGGGTGGCCGACACCTTCAGCCCGGACGTGGAGGACAGCCAGATCTGGCGGCTCAACCACGGGCTGACCATCAGGCAGATCCCCGAGCTGATCGAGGTCCTGCACCGCTGCGAGGAGCTCGGCGAGGCGACCGGCGGCTGGTTCGAGCACCGGATCAACGGCGTCATCGACCCCTCCGGCTACATCAAGGGCTGGGCGCTCGAACGTCTCTCGCGGGCCCTGTGCCAGGCGGGCGCGGGCGACCACCGCATCAACGCGGGCGGTGACATCCGGGTACGCGGCTCGGCCGCCCCGGGCAAGCGCTGGCGGATCGGCGTGCGCGACCCGCGTACGGACACGGTCAGGAAGGTGCTGTTCGCCCACGACCTCGGCATCGCGACCTCGGGCGGCGCGGCGGTCGTCGACCCGCGTACCGGGGAGCGGCAGGAGACGCTGGGCTCGGTCACGGTGATCGGGCCCGACCTCGGCGTGGCCGACGCCTACGCGACCGCCATGTACGCGATGGGCCCCACTCTGGCCAGGCGGTTCGCGGCGGAGCTGGCCGAGACCGGCGCGTACCAGACCATGATCATCCTGCGGGACGGCCAGGAGGTCAGCACCTCGGGCATGGCCGCGGAGGCCCGGCTCGCCGGGTGAGGGTCACGCGTCCGGGTGGGCGCGCAGATATTCCAGGTAGATCGGGCGCAACGCCTCGCCGAGCTCGCCCTCGCCCGCCGCGAGGGCGTCGCTGAGCAGCGCCGACACCCGGCTGAGGTCGTTGGCGGTCTCGCTCTCGTGACCGCTCGCGGCCTCGGCGGCCGGGATCACCTTGAGCAGGTTCCACAGGAACCCCAGATCCCCGTGACGTACGGCGTAACGCACCGCACGGTCGTGCAACTCCGCCGCCGGCAGCGACTCAAGACCATTCGCGTCCATCCCGCTCCCTTTCCCGACTTGTGTCACAGGTAACCGCGAGTGATCCCGGGGCATCCTTCTGTCGGTCTATCGCATCGCCGATCACAAGTGGGAGGATCAATCAGCGTGAGATTCATCATCAGAACCGTCGCGGCGGCGGCAGCCCTCTGGGTCGCCATGCAGTTCATCGACGGCATCAGGGTCACCGCTCCGGAGAACTCGGCCAAGTACTGGGGCGTCCTGCTCCTCGTGGCCCTGATCTTCGGCATCGTCAACGCGATCGTGAAGCCGATCGTCAAGGCCCTGGGCTGTGCGGTGATCGTGCTGACCCTGGGGTTGTTCCTCCTCGTGATCAACGCGGCCATGCTGCTGCTGACGAGCTGGATCGCCGGCCAGTTCGACATCCCCTTCCACGTCGACGACTTCTACCCCTCCGCCTTCTGGGGCGCGATCATCATCAGC
>JABFYB010000425.1 GCA_013361475.1 Hamadaea sp. | reverse complement strand
GACCTGCGGGGACGTGGCGCAGCTGGTAGCGCACCACACTGGCAGTGTGGGGGTCAGGGGTTCGAGTCCCCTCGTCTCCACCCGTAGAAGAAACGCCCTGGTTCGAGGTTAGCCTCCGACCAGGGCGTTTCTCGTTTCGCCGAGGTGGTCGAGCTTGCGTCGGCCGCCACCCCTTCGACTGTCCGTTATGTCGTTTTCGCGCCGCCACGGCCGGCTGGTCGGCTCCCTCGCGCTCGGGCTCCGCATCGGCCGGAGGAGTCGGTGGCAGCGCGAAGTACGCATAGACGCCGGCGTGCGATGCTGGACGGGTGAACCGGGAGGACCTCGTCCGGCTTCGGCGGGCGCGCGACCGCATGGACCGCGACTTCGCCGAACCGCTCGACGTGCCCGCGCTCGCCCGGCAGGCGCTGATGTCGCCGGGCCATTTCGCGCGCAGTTTCCGGGCCGCGTTCGGGGAGACGCCGTACAGCTATCTGATGACTCGCCGGATTGAGCGGGCCAAGGCGCTGCTGCGGCGGGGGGATCTGAGCGTGACCGAGGTCTGCTTCGCGGTCGGCTGTACCTCGCTCGGTTCCTTCAGTTCACGCTTCACCGAGCTGGTGGGTGAGACGCCGAGCGCTTACCGGGCTCGGGAGCACGAGGCGGTGGCGGCCATCCCGGCCTGCTTCACCAAGATGCGTACGCGGCCGATCCGGACGGCTCGGTCGACTGCCTCGGCGTAACGTGACGGCCATGGACATCAAGGTTTCGCACTGCTTCATTCTGGTGGACGACCACGACAAGGCGTTGGGCTTCTATCGTGACGTGCTCGGCTTCGAGGTCCGTAACGACATCGCCTTCGAGGGCATGCGCTGGGTCACCGTCGTCCCGCCGAGCCAGCCGGAGCTGCAGATCACGATCGAGACGGTCGACTCGAACCCGGAGGCCTCGCCCGAGGACAAGGAGAAGCAGGCGGACCTGCTCGCCAAGGGCATGCTGCGCGGGCTCGTCTTCACGACCGACGACGTGGACGCCGCTTTCGAGCACATCCGGGCCTCCGGCGCCGAGGTGCTGGAGGAGCCGACGGACCAGGCTTACGGCGTACGCGACTGCGCGTTCCGGGACCCGGCCGGGAACATGATCCGGCTGAACCAGCCCAAGCCCAGGAAGAAGGCGTAGACCGGCCGGCCTACGCCTTCAGCTCGTCACGCGGTCAGCTCTGCTTGGCGTAGGTCGCGATCTCCCCGAAGTCGAGCGCGATGCAAGCCTCGTCGCCGACCACCTCGGCGTCATGGCCGGGCCGGATGAAGGCCACCTCGCCCGGGGTGATCTCCTGCTCGGAGCCGTCCTTCATGTGGACGCGCATCCGGCCCTGGAGTAGATAGATGAGGTGCTGTACCTCGCACAGTTCCGTCCCGGCAAGCGGCTTCACGTTCAGCGACCACTTCCAGCCGGGTTCGAACGTTCCCCGCGCGACCGGCTTGTCCCCGAGCATCACGATGTCGGCCATGCCGTTGCCCTCGAACATGCGGGTCTCGTCGGGCTTCTCGAACGATTTCACTTCGATGGTGTTCATACAGGTCACCCCCCGTTCGATCCCTCCAGCGTACGGCTGATCGGCGGCGGCGGGACCAGCTATTCAGGGTGAACCCGATTTGACCGACTTGTCGTTATTTGAGCGAGAAGCCAATTCCTAGTGGAGGCATCGTGCTCAAGATAGACAAGACGGCGGCCCGGGCCCTGGTCGCCGTCGGGCTGGCCGGAGCGATCTTCGTGATCGGCCTGATCGCGCTCGCCGGCGCGAACCACAAGCCGCAGCGGGCCTGGGCGCAGACCGTCGTGCAGTTGCATGAGGGGCAGGCGCCGACCACCGCCGCGGCGTACCAGCCGGAGGACCAGCAGTGCGCCGCGAACCAGGGCGGCGGCCCCTTCGCCGGTCAGGACGTCTGGGTGTTCGTCATCCCCGGCGGCTACGAGACCGGCGGTGACTTCGTCTCCTTGACGGCCGACTTCGGCCCGAACGGCACCGTGACCAAGACCGCCGCCCTCGACCCGGGGAACTTCGCCAACGGCGGTCCGGACGTCTCGAAGGCGTGGATCGTCACGCCCGCGGGCTGGACGCTCTTCGGCGCGAGTGCGGTGATCACGGGTACGGCCGAGTTCATCAACCTGACGCACACCTGCCCGGCGAGCGCCTCGCCGTCGCCGTCCCCGTCGGCCAGCCCGAGCATGAGCCCGAGCGCGTCGAGCAGTCCCAGTGCGTCCACCAGCCCGAGCCCGAGCCGTAGCCCGTTGGGCAGCCCGAGCCCGTCGGCGAGCACGAGCCCGAGCGCCTCCACCAGCCCGAGCCCGAGCCGTAGCCCGATCGGCAGCCCGAGCCCGCACGGCGGCGGCTACGGGTATGACGACGAGGAGGAGGACCCGGACAACCAGGCTCCGTGGAACCGGTACTACATCTGGCACTGACGGAGGCGATCGATGAAGCCCAGCGCCGGACGGCGCTGGGCTTCATCGGTTCACGGGGTCACGGTGGGACCGGCGGTAGGGCTCCGGCTCGGGCTCTTCGAGACCTTCGCCGACGGTGACGAGCTGGGACTCGCCGACTGCGACGGCGAGCTGGAGACCGTCGGCCCCTCCCACAGCGTGAAATCGGTGAACATCACCGAGTACGCCGCTTTGGACGCCCCGATCTGGTAAATCCCCATCGCCACCGAACCGGAGTCCAATCGAGACAGTGGCCGGGCGCCTTGCGGGCGACCGTCGAGTGTCAGCGAGACGCGATCGGCCTCGACGACCATCTCGACGTCGATCGGCACGTTCAGGGCCAGCGACGTCCCGGCCGGCTGCGGCCAGTTGTTGATCGGCACCGAGGTCCATTTCCCGCCCGGCTTGGCGGGCGGCCGGTAGTCGTACAGTCCCACCGAATCCGGGCACAGCCTGATCGCGTACCCGCCGGTCTTGGGGGAGAAGCGGAACCACAACGCGGCGCAGGTCTTCGGCGTGACCAGCTGGAGGCGGACGCCGACCGCGACGTCCCGGGCGTTGCGGGGCGGGACGATGTGGCATTGCGCGACGCCGGTGGTGGTCGTGGCGGTGTAGCCCTCGGGGCTGAACTTGCACGCGGCGCTTTCCTGCCAGTATTGCGGGGCGGTGAGTGCGCTGGGCGGAATGATCTCGTACCAGCCGACGGGCGCCTTGAGCTGCGGAAGTGGGTCGGCGCTGGGGGAGACGGCGAGGGTGGGCGATTGTGTCACCGTCACCGCGGCCGACGGAGAGGCGGTCGGTGTGGTGGGGGTGTTGGCGTTCGCGTCGGTCTTCTTCAGCAGGTAGCTGGAGAAGAACACGCCGCCCGCGGCCAGCACCGCGACCGTGGCGAGCCCGGCGACGAGCACCATCGAGCGGCGGCGCCGAGTCGAGACGATCATCGGACCGGTGTCGCCGCCGTCGTCGAGCAGCCCGAGCGAGGTCGGCTCCATCGCCTGGGCGGCGGCTGCCGGGCGGAGCACGTCCTTGGAGACGTGCGAGGTGGCACCGAGCGAGACCAGGCGGTCCAACAGCTCGCGAGCGGTGGGCCGGGCGGCCGGATCCTTCTGAAGCGTCTGCGCGACGAGGTCGCGGAGCGCAGCGCCGACCCCGTCGAGGTTCGGCTCCTCGGTCATGATCCGCACCGCGGTCGCGGCCGGGGTGTCCCCGCCGAACGGCGTGTGCCCGGTGGCGGCGTAGACCATGACCGCGCCCCAGGCGAAGACGTCGGCCGCTGGAGAGATCGGCCGGTCGACCGGCCCGAGCCGCTCGGGAGCGATGTACGGAATGGTGCCCATGACCTGATCGGTCTGGGTGAGCTGGGTGCCGTCGGCGCTGGCCCGGGCGAGGCCGAAGTCGATCACCTTGACCCCGCCCCGAGGCAGCAGCACATTGGCCGGCTTCAGGTCGCGGTGGATGACCCCCGAGTTGTGGATCGCGGTCAGCGCGGTCGCCATGCCGATGCCCAGCGAGTGCAGCGCGGCGCCGGACAACGGGCCGGACTCGCGGACGATCTCCGACAGCGTCGGCCCGTCGACGTACTCCACCACCAGGTAGGGCGGCTCGTGCTCGGGATCGGCGTCCAGCACCTCGGCGGTGCAGAACGGTGGGACGTTCTTCGCCCGCTCGACCTCGCCGCTGAACCGTGCCCGGAACTCCGGCTGGTCGAGCAGGTGATCCTGGATGACCTTGAGCGCGACCTGCTGGCCGTCCGGCGACTCGGCCAGGTAGACCGTGCCCATGCCGCCCTGACCCAAGCGTCCAAGCAGCTTGTATCCGGCGATTTCCACCACATCGCCCGGACGTAGCGCCTGAACGCCTGACATGTTCGTTCCTCCCCGCGAGACTGCGACAGCATGCCACCGTAAGGCGGTGTCCGTAAATCACCCTTCGGGCACAGCCGACACATAGTGTGCGCCGTGCCACACTCGGGGCTATGACATCGACGGCCGCCAGTCCTCACGAGACCCTCGCCCACCTGCGACAATCCGGCCCCGCCCACCAGATTCCGATCGGGCCGACCGCGGTCGGCTGGCTGATCACCCGGTACGCCGACGTGAAGCGAGCGCTGAACGATCCGCGACTGTCCAAGCAGGCCCTGTCCCTGCGGCCGACCGGCGGCGCCCCGTTCCCGGTCGAGGTACGCAAGGCGATGAGCGAGCACATGCTCAACTTCGACCCGCCCGAGCACACCCGGCTGCGCCGCCTGGTCTCCGCCTCGTTCACCGCGCGCCGGGTCGAAGGTCTCCGCCCCCGGATCGAACAGCTCACCGAGGAGCTGCTCGACGGGCTGGCGGGCCGGGACGAGGTCGACCTCATCGACGACTTCGCCTTTCCGTTGCCGTTCACCGTCATCTGCGAGCTGATCGGCGTACCGGAGATCGATCGGGAAGCCTTCCGGAGCTGGTCGAACACGATGGTGGCCGGTCCGGCCGCGCCCCCGGAGGAGATGTACGCCGCGGTCGCCGCCACCGCGGAGTACGTGGCGGACCTCATCGGACGTAAGCGCGCCGAACCCGACGACGCCCTGCTCAGCAGCCTGATCCAGGCCAGCGACGCCGGTGAGGGACTGACCGCCGACGAACTGAGCTCGCTGGTCTTCCTGCTCCTGCTGGCCGGGCACGAGACGACGGTGAACCTGATCGGCAACGCGGTCTACGTGCTGTTGCAGCGCCCGTCCTGGGCTGACGAACTCCGAGCCGACCCGTCGCTGGTGCCGGGTGCGATCGAGGAGATCCTGCGATACGAGAGCCCGGTGAAGTCCTCGACGCTCCGCCTGACCACCGAACCCGTCACGTACGGCGACGTCACCATCCCGGCCGACGAGATCGTCATCATCTCGCTGCTGTCGGCCAACCGGGACGGCGACGCGTTCGTCGCGCCCGACGAGTTCGACCCCACCCGGACCGACGCCGGCGGCCATGTCGCCTTCGGCCACGGCATCCACTACTGCCTTGGGGCTCCGCTCGCCCGGCTGGAGGCACAGATCGCGGTGTCCGCGCTGCTCCGGCGCTATCCCGAGCTGCGTGTGGCGGTCCCGCTCGACGAACTCGAGTGGCGGCCGGGGCTGCTCATGCACGGGGTGACGCGGCTGCCCGTGACGCCCCGCTGACGCCTCTATCCGGGCGGCTTGTCGATCAGGCCGCCCGGGGAACGATCAGGGCGGCCGGCACACGACACGCCGGTCGATCACGACCGATAGTTCATGATCGGCGGACCTGCGGACAAACGCCACGCGGGGAGGGCAACGGATCGGGACGCCCACAGCGTTCCCACCGCATGGAGCTGCGTCTGTCCGCGGCGGATCTCGGCCGCATCACCGTCGCGCAAGGAGCCGACCCCGAGCTGGAGTTCCAGCTCAGCCTGCGGATGTTGCGCCGGCCTTCGCTGCCGTGTTTCGTCGAGTGGCACGGGGAGATGGCGCAGCGTTTCCGCTACCGGGAGGTGACCGATCGGTCCGGTTTCGAGCGCGCGGCGATCGAGCCGTACTGGGATCGCATCGAGAAGTTCGTCGCCGCCGAGCGGGTGCGGCTCGGCCGGACGTTGCTCGACGGTGGCTTGGACGGCTTGCTGTCTACGTTGCATCCGGAGGTCCGCTGGGCGCCGCCGACGTTGCGGGTGGCCGGTCCCGACGAGCCGGTCGCCGCGGCGGGCGGGTTGCTCGTCCAGCCGTCGGTCTTCGTCGGCCATCATCCGATGCTCGTGCGCCGCGGCGGTCAGGCCGTCCTCGTCCAGCCGGTGAGCTGCGAGTTGGAGGATCAGGCGGACGAGCAGCTCGGCGCGCTCATGGGGCATACCCGGGCCAAGCTGGTCAAACTGCTGATGCTCGCGGGTGGTGCGACGACCACGCAACTCGCTCGCCGCGCGGATCTCTCCCTGGCCGCGGTCAGCCAGCACGTCGGCGTCCTGCGGGCCGTCGGGCTCGTGGTCACCCAGAACGCCGGGCGTGAGCGCTGCCATCTGCTCACGCCGGCGGGCGCGCGGCTCGTGGAGCGTCCGGCCTGTTCCTGACTTGTACGCCGATAGCCGCCCGGCGGATATCCTCGCCGACATGACCTTGGTGTGCCTGCGGGCGAACGACTCGGCGCTGGTGCTGGACCTGTCCGGCCCGAAGCTGCCTCGGGTGCTGCATTGGGGGGCCGACCTGGGATCGCTGGAGGGTTTCGCGGCCGCCACCCAGCCGTTCGCCTTGCAGGTCGACGAGCCGATGCCGATCACGCTCCTGCCGGCGCAGGCGGACGGCTGGCACGGTCGCCCCGGGCTCGCCGGGCATCGCGACGGCACGTGGCCCTTCCAGCGGCTGACCGTCAGCGGTGAACCTCTCGTCGAGATCGACCCCGCCGGTGGCGGCCGAGTGGTCGTCGAGGCGGCTGACGGTCCGGCGGGCATCGCGACCGTCAGCGAGCTGATCCTGAGCCCGCAGGGCGTGCTGCGGATCCGGCACACGGTGACGAACACCGGCGACGGGGTCTGGACACTGGATCGCCTGGAAGCACTGCTGCCGCTGCCGGGGCAGGCTCGCGAACTGCTGGACTTCACCGGTCGCTGGCCCCGCGAGAAGCAGCCGCAGCGGGCGGAGTTCCAGCACGGCTCGCACGTGCGGGAGAACCGCCGGGGGCATACGGGGCACGACGCGACCGGCCTGCTCGTCGCCGGTACGCCGGGATTCGGCTTCCGCACCGGCGAAGTCTGGGGAGTCCACATCGGATGGAGCGGCGACCACGTCCACGCGGCGGAACGTTTCTCCGAGGGCGTGAGCCTGCTCGGCGGCGGTGAGCTGCTCCTCCCCGGCGAGGTACGCCTCGCGCCGGGTGAGGCGTACGCGAGTCCCTGGGCGTACTTCGCGTATTCGCCGGTCGGGCTGGACGGGTTGAGCAGTGCTCTCCATCGCGAACTTCGCGCCCGGCCGAACCATCCGCGCAGTCCCCGCCCGATGGTGCTGAACACCTGGGAGGCGGTCTACTTCGATCACCGGCTCGACCGGCTGAAGGCGCTCGCCGACGTCGCCGCCCGGATCGGGGTGGAGCGGTTCGTCCTGGACGACGGCTGGTTCCTCGGCCGCCGCGACGACCGGGCCGGCCTCGGCGACTGGTACGTCGACCCGGCGGTGTGGCCGGAGGGGCTGCACCCCCTCGTCGACCACGTACGCGGACTGGGCCTCCAAGTCGGGCTGTGGTTCGAGCCGGAGATGGTGAATCCCCGTTCTCGGCTGGCCGAGGAGCATCCGGACTGGGTGCTCGCCACGCCGGGCCGGTGGCCGGTGCTCGCCCGGAATCAGGTCGTCCTCGACGTCGCCCACCCCGACGCGTACGCGTATCTGCTCGACCGGATCTCGTCGCTGGTGACCGAGTACGGCATCGACTACATCAAGTGGGATCACAACCGGGATCTCGTCGAAGCCGTGCACGCCGGGACGGCGGGCGTACGCGCCCAGACGCTGGCCGTCTATCGCCTGCTCGCCGAGGTGCGCCGACGCCATCCGAAGCTGGAGATCGAGTCGTGTTCGGGCGGCGGCGCCCGCATCGACTACGGCATCCTCGAGCACACCGACCGGGTCTGGACCTCGGACACCAACGACGCCCTGGAGCGCCAGGCGATCCAGCGCTGGACCGGTCTGCTGCTCCCGCCGGAGCTGATGGGGGCGCACGTCGGGCCGCCGCACGCGCACACCACCGGCCGGTACGCCGACCTCCCGTTCCGGGCGGCCACCGCCCTTTTCGGCCACGCCGGCCTGGAGTGGGATCTGACGTCGCTCAGCGAAGCGGAACTCGATCAGCTCACCGCGTGGATCACGCTCTACAAGCGACTCCGGCCGCTGCTGCACACCGGGGACGTCGTCCGGGCCGACCATCCGGATCCGGCCGCCTGGCTGCACGGCGTCGTCGCGGCCGACCGGGAGCACGCCGTCTACTGCTACGCGCAGCTGACCTCGCCGTTGGACAGCGCACCGCCCGCGCTGCGCCTGCCCGGCCTCGATCCCGCCCGGTCCTACGAGGTACGCGTCCTGCCCGAAGTCAGCGGCGCGGTGGGCGGACCGGCCCGGAATCCGGCCTGGCGAGACGGGCTCACCGCGTCCGGAGCAGTGCTCTCGACGGTGGGCCTGCGGTCGCCCCGGCTGAACCCGGCCGAGTCCCTGGTCCTCGAACTCCGCGCCCTCCCCGCCACCCCCTAACCCCCTCGGTTTCCCGCGCGATCATGAACCTATGGTCGTGATCCACCGGTGTGTCGTGTCCGCGACGCCCTGATCAACTCCCCCACGGCATGATCAACGCGCCGCATCACCGTGCCACGTCGGAGGGCCGGCGTCGGCGGCCCGTGGGACAGTGGGCCTATGCGGTACGACCTGGTCGAAGGCGACATCACCGAGCAGCACGTCGACGTGATCGTGAACGCGGCGAACTCCTCGCTCCTCGGCGGGGGAGGAGTGGACGGCGCGATCCATCGCAAGGGCGGTCCCGAGATCCTGGCCGAGTGCCGGGCGCTGCGCGCCTCGAAGTACGGCCGTGGGCTGCCGACCGGCCAGGCGGTCGCCACCACCGCCGGCAAGCTGCCCGCCCGGTGGGTCGTGCATACGGTCGGGCCGGTCTTCAGCTCCACCGAGGACCGATCCGCGCTGTTGACCGCTTGCTACGCGAACTCCCTGACGGTGGCCGACAGCCTCGAAGCCCGGAGCATCGCGTTTCCGCTGATCTCTTCGGGCATCTACGGCTGGCCGCTGGAGGACGCCCTCGATCGGGCGACCGCGGCCATCGAGGCCTTCGAACCGCGGTCGCTGACCGAGGCGCGGGTGGTCCTCTTCGGTGCGGCGACTCGTTTGCGTACTGGGTGACCTGGGTATTCGTCCTCGATGGGCGAACAGGACTGGGATCGGCGCTTCTCGGAGGTGCTGCAGGAACTCCGGGTGATGCAGACCGGTATCCAGATCCTCTTCGCGTCGATGCTGACGCTGCCGTTCACCAACCGGTTCGAGCACATCGATCAGCTCCAGCGCGGGTTCTACGTGGGCACGCTGATCGCCTCGGCGGCGGCGACCGCGTTCCTCATCGCCCCGGTCAGCCTCCACCGGCTCATGGGTGAGGGCTACAAGCCCCAAGTGGTACGCGTGGCGGCGGCGATGACGAAGGCCGGACTGGTGCTGCTTCTGCTGGCCGTCGCCGGTGCGGTCTACCTCGTGCTGGATCTGGTCGTCGGGGCGGCCTGGGCCGGAGTGGCCGCCGCCTTCCTCGCCGTCCTCTACATCGGACTCTGGTACGTCGTCCCGGTCCTGGACAAACTTCATCGCCGTCCCCGGTAGCCGAGCCGGCCTCACCCCGCCGACTCCGCCGACCACCGGACCAGCCGGACCCGCTCGGTACTGTACGGGCTATTGACATATGTCTTCGTAGGGACTTTTCTATCTCCATTCCATGACAACGTTGTCTGAAAGGAGTGGATCATGTCCCGCGGACCTCTCCCACGGTTCGGGCGTGCGTTCACAGCTTTTCTCGCCATCGTGACCGGAACCGTCGCGGCCGGTGTCGCGTACGCGCCGACGCCGGCGCACGCCGCCGCCCTCAACCTCACGCAGTACGTCAACCCGTTCATCGGGACCGACGACAGCAACTCGCCCAACCCCGTCCCCGGCGGCGCCGGTGGCAGCACCGTGCCCGGTCCGGTCGCCCCCTTCGGGATGGTGCAGTTCAGCCCGGACACGCCGACCGCGTCCCCGTCGGGCTACCGGTTCTCCGACACCCAGATCCAGGAGTACGCCCTGACCCACTTCAACGGGGCGGGCTGTGCGAACAACGAGGACATCGGGATCCTCCCGATCACCGGCGCGATCGGCTCGTCGCCGGGCACCAACTGGACGGCGTACCAGGCGACGCAGGTCAAGGGCAGTGAAGTCGCCCAGGCCGGTTACTACAAGTCGGTGCTGTCCACCTACGGGAACACGCAGGTCGAGCTGTCCGCGACGAAGCGTACGGCGATCATGCGGCTCGCGTATCCGGCCACGACGTCGGCGCGCGTACTGCTGAACACGAGCAAGAGCGCGACCGGCAGCCGCAGCGGGTCGATCTCGATCAGCGGCGCGACCGTCAGCGGCTCGGTCACCGGCGGCGGCTTCTGCGGTTCGTCGAAGACCGATCAGATCTACTACTACGGCCAGTTCGACCGCACTCCGAGTTCCGTGGGCACTTGGCTCGGCGGGACGGTGAGCGCGGGTTCCACCAGCGCGAGCGGCACCAACTCCGGTGGCTACGTCACCTTCGACACCAGCAGCAATCCGGCGGTGAACTTCAAGATCGGCATCTCGTTCGTCAGCGTCGCCAACGCGCAGGCCAACTTGACCGCGGAGCAGAGCGGCTTCGCCTTCGACACCGTACGCGCCAACGCCGACACCGAGTGGAACACGATCCTCAACCGGGTGCAGGCGACCGGCGGCAGCGCCACCGATCTGCAGAAGTTCTACACCGCGCTCTACCACGTGCTGATCAACCCGAACATCGCCAGCGACGTCAACGGCCAGTACCGCGGCTTCGACCAGGCGGTCCACACCTCCAGCCGGACGATCTACCAGAACTACTCCGGCTGGGACATCTACCGTTCGTGGGCGGCGCTGGTGGCACTGATCGCGCCGGACGAGGCGGCCGACATCGCCAACTCGATGGTGCTCGACGGCCAGCAGGGCGGGCTCATTCCGAAGTGGTCGCACAACAGCAACGAGCACTTCGTCATGACCGGCGACCCCGGGCCGATCATCGTCTCCAGCCTGAACGCCTTCGGCGTGACGAACTTCGACACCGCCGCCGCGCTCACCCTGATGAACAGCAGTTCCAACGGCGGCACGATCCAGGGCGGCGCCATTCGCGGCCGGCAGTCGGAGTACGTCAGCCAGCACTTCATCGACGAGGACTCGTCCGACTCCTTGGAGTACTCCGCGTCGGACTTCGCGGTGGCGCAGTTCGCCCAGCGACAGGGCAACACCAGCCTGTACAACACGTACATGACGCGGGCGCAGTGGTGGGCCAACGTGTTCTCCACCGAGTCGAGCTACATCCAGCGGCGTAACCCCGACAACACCTGGGTCTGGCCGCTCGATCCGGCCAGCAGCAGCAACTACACCGAGGGCAACGCCTCGCAGTACACCTGGATGGTCACCTACAACTTCGGCAGCCTGATCAACCTCATGGGCGGGCCGCAGACCGCGCGGCAGCGGCTCGACCATCACTTCACCCAGCTCAACGGCGGCCTGACCCAGCCGTACTTCTACATCGGCAACGAACCCGAGCACGGGGTGCCGTGGGCGTACAACTGGGCGCAATGGCCGGCGGGGACCTCGTCGGTCGTCCGGCGGGTGATGAACGAGTCCTACACCACCGGAGCCGGCGGCCTGCCCGGCAACGAGGACCTCGGCGCGACCTCGGCCTGGTACGTGTGGGGCGCGCTCGGCATGTACCCCGCGACGCCCGGCGCGGACACCCTGGCGTTGCACGGACCGCTGTTCCCGTCGATCCTGATCGACCGGCCGTCCGGCGACATCCAGATCACCGCCACCGGGGCCGGTCAGGGCTCGCCGTACGTGCAGAGCTTCAGCCGCAACGGCACCGGCCAGACCCGGAACTACCTGCGCTACCCGGACATCGCGAGCGGCGCCACTCTCGCGTACACGATGGGTGGCTCGGCGAGCAGCTGGGGCACCGGTGCGGGTGACGTGCCGCCGAGCTTCAACGACGGCTGGACCCCGCCCGCCGCGGCGCCGAACCTGGGCGCGAACCTGGCCCAGGGCAAGACCGCGACCGGCTCGACCAGCTGCAACTCGTCGGAGACCCCGGACAAGGCGTTCGACGGGCAGCTCTCGGCGGCGAGCAAGTGGTGCTCCAGCGTGAGCGGCACGAAGACGCTCCAGGTCGATCTCGGGTCGGTGCAGAACGTCGGCGCGTTCGTGGTCAAGCACGCCGGTCTCGGCGGCGAGAACACCGACTGGAACACCAGCGCGTTCACCATCTCGACCAGCACCGACAACAGCACCTGGACGCAGCGGGTGTCGGTCTCCGGCAACCGCTCCAGCCGCACCTATCACCCCATCGGCACCGTGTCCGCGCGCTACGTGCGGCTCGCCGTCACCACGCCCACCAACAACGGCAATGCCGCGGCACGCATCGCCGAATTCGAGGTGTACGCCGGAAGTGGCGGACCGGTCAACCTGGCCCTCGGCAAGGCGGCGACCGCCGACTCGTCGTGCGCCACGAGTGAGGGGCCGGAGAAGGCCGTCAACGGCTCGTGGACCGGCGGGAACAGCGACAAGTGGTGTTCGCTCGGCAGTAACAAGTGGTGGCAGGTGGACCTGGGCTCGGCCCAGACCGTCTCGTCGTTCACGCTGCGGCACGCGGGCGCGGGCGGGGAGTCGGCGACGTGGAACACCCGGGACTTCACGATTCTGACGTCCACCGACGGAACCACCTGGACCACCCGGGTGACCGTCACCGGTAACACGGCCAACGTCAGCACCCATCCGATCACCCCGGTGTCGGCGCGGTACGTCCGGATCACCGTCCAGACCCCGGCCCAAGACACCAACACCGCCGCCCGGATCTACGAGATCGAGGTCTACTAACCCCCACCGCTTTGGCGCTGGATCAGGGTTCTCGGTCGAATCTTGCCCCAAGATTCGACGCGGAACCCTGATCCAGCGGGATGAGGAGGGACAGCTAGGGCGAGAGGCGGAGGGTGGAGGGGTAGCGCTCCGGCTCGAAGGCGAGCGCGGCCGCGCCCACGAGGCCGGCCGCGTTCCCCAACTCCGCCGAGGCGACCGCGAGGTCTCGCAGGAAGCCGAGCTTGGCGTGCTCGCCGATGGCCTGGCGCAGCGGGGGAAGCAGCACGTCGGCGGCGCGGGAGACGCCACCGCCGACGACGGCCAGCGACAGATCGGCGATCGCGGCGGCCGACACGATTCCGGCCGCGACGGCTCGCCCGGCGCGCTCGAACGCCTGGATCGCGACCTTGTCGCCCTCGCGGGCGGCGGCGGCCAGGTCCACAGCGGACTCTCCGAGCCAGCCCTGACGGCGAGCCCAGGCCACCATGCTCGGCCCGCTGGCGATGCCCTCCACGCAGCCCCGGCCGCCACACGGACACGGGTCGCCGTCGAGGTCCACGACGGTGTGGCCGATGTGCCCGGCGTTGCCCGTACGCCCGCTGATCAGCCGGCCGTGCTGAATCAGGCCGCCGCCGACGCCGGTCGACACGACCAGGACGATCACGTCGTTCACCGAGCGGGCGGCGCCTTTCCAGTGTTCGCCGACGGCGGCGCACATCCCGTCGCCGGCCATGCGTACGGGGATGCCGGGAGCCAGCTCGGCGACGCGTGGGGCGAGGGGGAAGTCCCGCCAGCCGAGGATGTTGACCGGGCTCACAGTGGCTTCGACGAGGTCGAGCGGGCCGGCGGTGCCGATGCCGATGCCGACGATCGGCCGCCCCGACGCTTCGGCCAGCGTCTCGCGGATGAGCCCGGCGAGCGGGGCGAACACCGTCTCGGCGTCGCCCGGCGACGTCGGTACGCTCCGCGCGCCGAGCACTGTCCCGTCCGCGCTCACGAGTGAGGCCGCCATCTTGGTGCCGCCGATGTCGACGGCCAGGGCGAGAGCACCACGATCCATGGCGGGCAGGATAGCCCGAACCACATATGACAACGTTGTCAGCCCCGCGTACCGTTGCCGTGACGTAACCTCCTGAGCGTGGTGGGGAGTCAGCGGGACAAGCAGCGGGACGGGCGGCCCACGATGGTGGACGTGGCCAAACGCGCCGGGGTCAGCCTGAAGACCGTCTCCCGGGTGGTCAACGGCTCGCCGCAGGTCCAGCCGGAGCTGACCGAGCGCGTCCAGGCGGCGATCGCCGAGCTGGGCTTCCGGCGTAATCATCTGGCGAGCGCGCTGCGGTCCGGTCAGCAGACCGCGACGGTCGGCCTGCTGATCGAGGAGATCGCCAACCCGTTCTACGCGACCATCGCCGGAGTCGTGGCCGAGACCGCCCGGGACCACGACACCCTCCTGTTCACGGCCAGCTCCGAAGAAGACCCCGTACGCGAGGAGCTGTTGCTCCGGGATCTCTGCGCGCGCCGGGTGGACGGGCTGATCGTCGTCCCAGCCGGATACGACCACGGGTTCCTGCGGTCGGAGGTCGAGCGGGGTCTCCCGGTGGTGTTCCTGGACCGGCCGGGCGGCGGGCTGGTGGCCGACACCGTCCTGCTGGACAACCGGGGCGGCACCCGGGCGGGGGTGGAGCGGCTCCTCGCC
>JABFYB010000489.1 GCA_013361475.1 Hamadaea sp. | reverse complement strand
GTACCACCGCTTCTCGTACTCCCAGCACAGCCAGCCGTCCCAGCCGTGCCGGGAGAGCACCTCCACGCACTCGGCGAGCGGCAGCACCCCGGCGCCGAGCGGCAGCGGGGTCGTGTCGTCGGCGGAGGCGATGTCCTTGACCTGGACGTAGCCGAGGTACGGGGAGAGGGCGGCGTAGCTCTCGGTGGGCTGCTCGCCGCCCAGCCAGGTGTGCATGACGTCCCACAGCGAGCCGACGTGACGGTGGCCGACCAGGCCGAGGACACGGATCGCGGCGGCGGCGGTGCGATGCGAGTCGTGGGTCTCCAGCAGGATCCGTACGCCCATGTCGGCGGCGTACTCCGCGGCCGTACCGAGACGCCGCGCGGCGATCGCGTCCGCCGACTGGCGGCTCTGCTCGGGGTCGGCGCCGGGGAAGACGCGGACGAAGGGGGCGTCGAGGTCATGGGCCAGGTCGATCAGCCTGCGGATCTCCTCGATCACGGGTCCGTCGTCACCGGGCGCGGCGACCCGGGCGTACCCGGCGAGGCCCAGCAGCTCGATGCCGGCGGCCTTGAACTCGGCCGCCACGTCGGCCCGTTCGGCGGGCCCGAGCCCCGGATGCACCGGCTCCTCCGGGTGCGTGCGCAGCTCCACGCCGTGATAGCCGTGCTCGGTCGCGAGCCGCAGCACGTCGGGGAGGGGGAGACCGGGGACGCCGAGGGTGGAGAACGCCAGTTTCATGCATCCACCTTGCCAGGGAAAAGCAGGGACGCCCATCAGGCCGGGCGGTCGGGCGGGCGGTCGGGCGGTCGGGCGGGCGGTCGGGCGCCATGGGGACCCATGGGGAGCCGATCGGAAGTCAGGGGCGTCACTCCGACGGGCCGTGCAGGTCCAGGCGCCAGTCCTGGCCGGTCAGGTCCTTGCCGAAGGAGCGGTGGGGTTCCTCGGTGACGAGGACGAAGCCGTGGCGCTGGTAGATGCGGCGGGCGGCGGCCAGGACGTCGTTGGTCCACAGGACGAGCTCGCGGTAGCCGACCTCGCGGGCGAAGTCGACGACGGCCGTGACGAGCCGGTCGCCGATACCCAGGCCGCGGGCGGCGGGCTCGACCAGCAGCAGCCGCAGTCGGGCCGTGGCGGGGGCCTCGTCCCGTACGCACATCACACAGCCCACCGGACGGCCGTCCAGCTCGGCGATCCACACCCGCTCCAGATGCGGATCGTGGTCCTGCGCGAAGTCCGCGACGATCTTCGCGACCAGCCCCTCGTAGTCGGCGTTGAAGCCGTACTCGGCGGCGTACAGCGAGGCGTTGCGCTGCACGATCCAGCCGAGGTCGCCGGGGGAGGGCTCGCGCAGCAGGACGTCCTCGCGGCGGGCGGGGCGGCCGTGGGACAGGATCGTGCGGACGGTCGTCATCGCGTCGGCGAGGCGCGGGCGGTCGGCCGCCGGCACGGTCGACAGCAGTGAGCCGACCGATTCGTTCGCCCGCTCCTCCAGCAGCTTGCCGGTCTCCCGGCCGCGCGCGGTGAGCGTGACGCGCCGACGCCTCGGGTCCTGCCGGGACGCCGTGCGCTCGATGAGCCCGTCCTGCTCGAACTTGTTGAGGATGCGGCTCAAGTACCCCGCGTCCAGGGAGAGTTCGGCCCGCAGGTCGGCCGCGTCCGTACGCGGGGAGTGTGCGAGCTCGTACAGGACGCGGGACTCGGTGAGGGTGTACGGGGCGTAGAGGTGGCGGCTGTAGTCGAGGGCGCCGATGACGTTCGTGTAGAAGCGGTTGAAGGCGCGGATGTCATGGACGGTCATGATCGTCGACCCCCGGATATGCGACCGAGTGATATGTGACCGAGTGATATTTGACTGAGTCAGAGATATCGTCGGGTCGAGCCTAGGACGCCCGCGCCTCCACGGCTACCCCTCCGCCGTCGCCGGCCGGTACACGCACACCTGCGCGCCGGTCTTGGCGGCGGTCGTGGAGACCAGCTCCAGCGGCCGCTTCCCGCCGTCGGCCGGGAAGATCGACTTGCCGCCGCCGAGCAGCACCGGCATGACGATGAGCTGCAGCTCGTCCACCAGCCCCTCCTGGATGAGGGTCCGCACGAGGGTGGGGCTGCCCATCATCGCCAGGTCCCCGCCCTCGCGCTCACGCAGCTCACGGATCCGGGCGACGGCCTCGCCGCCGGGGATGCGCGTGGTGTTGTTCCAGGTCAGCTGGTCGTCGGTGAGAGTGTCGGTGACGACGTACTTCTTCAGGGCGTTCAGCCGGTCGGCGAAGGGGTCACCGGCACGCTCGGGCCAGGCTCCGGCCATCGTCAGATACGTACGACGCCCGTACAGCAGCGCCTCGGCCTTCTCCATCCCCTCGGCGAACGCCGGGCCGAGCACGTCCTCGTCGAAGTACGGGTGCGACCAGCCACCGTGCGCGAACCCGCCGTCGGTGTCCTCCTGGGGCCCGCCGGGCGCCTGGACGACGCCGTCGAGGCTGATGAACTCGGTGATGACGATGCGCATGGGATTTCGCTCCTGTGGTTCGGTCGGGTCGGTCGGGCTCGCCCGCTCCGGATCTTTACGGCATGGAAGACCCGAGTGGGGACCGAAAATCATCGGTGGAGTCGAGTCAAGACCCGGAACGGCCCATTCAGCAGAGGCAACGGCCCATTCGGCACAGGTAGGGACGGCCCATTCGGCACAGGTGGGGACGGCTGACGGGGCGGGCGGGCACCTCCGTATGGGCCTCTGCGGGGCGCGGAGGCCGCCGCATCGCCGCAGCATGGTGGTGTCAGGCGGCATCAGGCGGCATCAGGCGGCATCATCGACACCCCTAGGAGTCCTCATGGCGACGGGCTGGGATTCTCGGGCCGCCAGCGATCCCGCGGGCGGTGAGTGGCTGCCCGTCCTGGACATCCCCGCCGCCGCGCGGCAGCGGCGCTGGACCGTCCTGCTGCGCTGGCTGCTGCTCCTGCCGCAGTTCGTGGTGGTCTGCCTGCTCTCCGTCGCGGCGTTCTTCGTGACCATCGCCGGATGGTTCGCCGCCCTGTTCACGGGACGGCTGCCGGACGGGATCTTCCGCTTCCTCGGCTCGGTCCTCGTCTACCGGACACGGGTCGGCGTGAGTGCGATGCTCCTGGTCGACCGCTATCCGCCGTTCGCGTTCTCGGCTCCAGACCACCCCGTACAGATCGAACTGCGGGCCACGCCGCTGAACCGGCTCGCGGTGTTGTTCCGGCTGATCCTGATGATCCCGGCGGGGATCGTCAACAACCTCGCGCAGGCGGGCTGGTTCGCCATCGGCTGGGTGTTCTGGCTCATCGGAATCGTGCTGGGGCGGCTGCCCGAGCCGGTCTTCACCGCCACGGCCGCCGTCGCCCGCTACCAGATGCGTTTCACCGCCTACGCCACGATGCTGACCCCCGCCTACCCCAAGCGGCTGTTCGGCGACGAGCCGGTTCCGCAGGACGCGGTCCATTCCGGCACCCGGCCGCTCCTCCTGGACACCGCGGCCAAGGTCCTCGTCGTACTCTTCCTGCTGCTCGGCCTGGGCGGCCATATCGCCAGCGGCAC
>JABFYB010000710.1 GCA_013361475.1 Hamadaea sp. | reverse complement strand
CTCGTCGCCATCGACGAAGCAGGCGATCCAGCCGCCACGGCGGACTCCTTCAACATGGCTGACCGAATCGGCTACAGAAGAGCACCGTGCCCCCGCGCTGTCAAGACCATTGACTGCGCGCTGCGCACGTTCCCAGCTTCTGCGAGGCGGGCTGATTGAAACTTTCACCACGTCGGGATGAGTAGCGCGTTGGCAGCCGACTAAAAGGTGCTGCTCGAGGAGCGTTCACAGGTTCAAAGGGCGTCTTAAGTTCGCCTGACCTCCTGCTTAGTACAGGTTACGGGAAAGCCCTTTCCCGTAAGGCGCATGTGAGCTACTGTGCACGTTCACAGAGACAAAATTTGGAGGAGCCCGTGTCTGGACACCCCCTCCCACCTGCGGCCACGTACCCGACGAACAGAAGAACCGGCTGATACCGGCCCCAGCTGGTTGAGCACGAGGGCGGTCTACGCGGACCCCGCCGCCCGCAGCCTCGACCAACCGGGCCGGACGACCCCGCCCCCGTCGGCCACGCGGACAGGTCGACGGAGCAATGGGCCAGTACGGCACGCCTACGCCTCACCATCCCGCTCCTCGCTGGAGGAACCCATGAGAAGGATCTTGCTGGCACTGGTCTTAGGGCGGCGTGCCGGTGCTGGTGACGCCGCCGGTGCGGCGGCCGTTCGACGCCGGCGGGTGGCTGACCGCGACGACGCTGAACGTCAACGGCGTCGGCGTGGACCTGCCCGCGACGATGCGGCAGGTGGCGACGGCCCAGAACGCGCCGCTGATCGACGTGACCGCCGCAAGCAAGGCCCTGGTCGAGGGGCTCGGCCCAGCTCTACCTGACCGAGCTGAGCTTTTTTCCGCCTACGGAGCGAATGAGATGGCCAAGCTCGTCCTGCAGCGCATACGCGAGCTGAACCTCTCGCCGGTGCCGTATCTCCGATGAGGAACCTGACCCGATGATCTCAAGGCCCATTTCTGTCGTTCGATTAAATCGTTTTAACAAGCGTCGCACGCGGGTGGCCCTCACCCTCCTCGTGGCACTCGCGTGCGCGCTTCCAGCCACCCCTGCGACCGCGGACGCCCGGATCAAGATGGAGCGTCTCGACCGGGGACTGGTCGCCGCGACCGTTCCCAACGGTGTCTTCCTGAGCTGGCGCCTCCTCGGAACAGAGGTGACCGGAGTCGGGACGCACGGCATGGTCGGCCCCGGCTTCCGCGTCTACCGCGACGGCCGTCCGATCGCCACGGTCACCGACAGCACCAACTTCCAGGACACCGCCGGCACGCCCGCCTCCGAGTACGCGGTCGCCCCGATCGTCAGGGGCAGGGAGGGCCCGAAGAGCGCCCCCATCCGCACATGGGGTGAATCGTTTTACGATGTGCCACTGAAGAAGCCCGCCGACGGCGTCACCCCGGCGGGCGAGGCATACACCTACGCGGCCAATGACATGAGCGTCGGCGACGTGGACGGAGACGGCCGCTACGAGCTCGTCGTCAAGTGGGAGCCCTCCAACTCCAAGGACGTCTCCCAGCGCGGCTACACCGGTCCCACCTATCTCGACACCTACACCCTCGACGGCAAGCTGCTGTGGCGGCTGGACCTGGGTGTCAACATCAGGTCGGGCGCGCACTACACCCAGTTCCTGGTCTACGACTTCGACGGCGACGGCCGCTCGGAGATGATGCTGAAGACCGCCCCCGGCACCAAGGTCATCTCCTACGACGCCGCAGGAAATCCAGCGAAGGAGCGGTATGTCACGATGCCCCGGCCGGGCTACTCGCAC
Source organism: Hamadaea sp. (assembly GCA_013361475.1). Lineage (GTDB taxonomy): Bacteria > Actinomycetota > Actinomycetes > Mycobacteriales > Micromonosporaceae > Hamadaea. The sequence continues at coordinate 1,773 of JABFYB010000710.1, read as the reverse complement.
GCCGACGACTACCGGCTGAGCGCGGCGGGGTACTTCGACCACGTCGTCGACATGTTCATGAGGTGGCACGAGCACCCCGAGGTGGTCGCCGGGCACTGGCCCGCCACGCTGGAGCAGGCGTTCGGCATCGCCCCGAGCCACACCTACCCACTCTCCCGGGCGGCGGCGACCGAGCTGGCCACCTACTTCGTCGACGTCTACGCCCCTGCCCGCAGCGGCAACAACCGCCTCCGGGAGTTCGCTGGTTTCGTCATCAAGGGCCCCGAATACCTGTCGGTCTTCGACGGCGCGACGGGCCGCGAGCTGCAGACCATCGACTACAAGCCGGGCCGCGGCGACGACGGCCTGCTCTGGGGCGACTACGCCATGGCCCGCATCGAGCCGGGCAATCGCGTCGACCGCTTCCTGTCCTCGGTGGCCTACCTCGACGGCAAGCGCCCGTCAGCGATCTTCGCCCGCGGCTACTACACCCGCACCACGCTGGTCGCCTACGACTGGAACGGCCACAAGCTGAAGGAACGCTGGTATGCCGACAGCGGCCACGCCCCGATGGCCAACCCCTTCAACGCCGGCCCGCACGGCGTCGACGGCGGCAACCCCGCCTACGCCACGCTCACCACCCAGGGTTTCCACTCGATGAGCGTCGCCGACGTGGACGCCGACGGCAAGCAGGAAATCGTGTACGGCTCGGCCACCATCGACGACGATGGCAGCCTGCTGTACTCCTCCTTCGGCGTGGCCCCGCCGGAGAGCAGCGTTCCTGGCCAGAACGTACGGCTCGGCCACGGTGACGCCATGCACGTCGGCGACCTCGACCCCGACCGGCCCGGCCTGGAGATCTGGACCGTGCACGAGGGCGGCGCCTGGGCGCCGTACGGCTGGGCCATGCGGGACGCCGCCACCGGCAAGGTGCTCTTCGGCGGCTACAGCGGCCGGGACACCGGGCGCGGCATGGTCGGCGACATCGATCCCGCCATCCGCGGCCTGGAGGCGTGGTCGTCGATGCCGCCCAACCAGGAGGTCGTCTCCGGCCTCTGGTCGGCACGCGGCGACCACCTGGGCCGCGTGACGCCCGGCACCAACCAGAGCATCCGCTGGGCCGCCGACATGACCACCCAGCTGGTCAACGGCACAGCCACCACCGTCCTCCAGACGCCCACGATCGACGACTGGAAACGCGGCACGCTACTCACCGCCACCGGCACCCTCGCGAACAACTACACCAAGGGCAACCCCGGCCTGGTCGCCGACATCCTCGGCGACTGGCGCGAGGAACTGGTCGTCCGCACCGCCGACAGCGGCGCGGCCCGCATCTACCTCAGCACCGAGGTCACCGACCGCAAGCTCTACACCCTCATGCACGACCCGCAGTACCGCGTCGAGGTGGCGCGGCAGCAGACGGGCTACAACCAGCCCGCCTACCCCAGCTTCTACCTGGGCGCCGACCTCGACTGGGCCAAGGTCCCGGTACCGAAGATCCGATGATCCGCTGCTTGCCAGGAGAGACGGGAAACTAGGCATGACACGCAAGCATCCCATCCGGAGGATACTGGGCATCACCGCCGCAATCTCGCTGGCTTGCGGTGCAGCAACATTCGGGCCGGCCCTCCCGGCCGCCGCGCTCTACGGCGAAGTGCAGATCAAGCCGATCGAGAGCGACATCAGCGCCAGATATGGGCGAGCGTCGTCGGTGCGGGTGCTGACCACGGCGGATGGTTCGGCCAAGCCGGTCCCGGTGGCGTGGGACGCGGTGCCGGACGGCGGAGCCGATGC
>JABFYB010000100.1 GCA_013361475.1 Hamadaea sp. | reverse complement strand
GGCGGCATCCCCGCCTCGGGGGTGAGTGCCGTCATGGTCCGGCTGGTCACCACGAGCGGCACCGGTTCCAGCTGGCTTCGGGTGTATCCGGACGGCACCACGCCCAACGGCGTGTCGCACTTGAACATCAGCGGCACCGAGCAGGTTTCGAACACGGCCGTGGTGCGTCCGGGCGCCAACGGCAAGATAGCCGTCCGCAACAACTCCGGCAGCGTGCACATCGTCGTCACGGCGCAGGCGTACTTTCTGTCCACACCGGGCGGCGGGGGCGGGTTCGTCCCCGTGGCACAGAACAAGATCGTCGACACCCGGGACGGTCTCGGCACCACCAAGGCCAAGATCGCGGCGAAGGGCACTCGCACGATCACCCTCACCGGTGGGGTGATCCCCGCCGGTGCGAAGGCCGTGCTGGCCGATGTCGTCGCGGTCAACGTGACCGCTGCCGGATGGCTGGGCGTGGTGCCGACCGGCACGGCCGGACCGAACCTGTCGGCGCTCAACTTCGTGCCGACGGGGCATCACTCGCATGCCCTCTCCCTGCCGCTGTCCGCGTCCGGCCAGGTGACCTTCCTCAATCAGAGCTCGGCCGCGATCGACCTGGTCATCGCGCCGTACGGTTACATCACCGCCAGCACCGGCGAAGGCGCCGGCTACCGCTACGTCCCGACCACGCGGGTGTATGACAGCGGCAGCGCGCTGGCCGCCGGTGCGACGGTGGATGTGCAGGTGGTCGGCAAGCTGGGCATGCCGACTCGGGGTGTGGCCGCTGCGATCGTCAATGTCACCGTCGCGAGCCCCAGTGCCGCCGGCGCTGTCAAGGTATGGCCCTCCGGTACCACGGAACCCAACATCAGCCAGGTGCACAACCGCGCCGGCAAGACGGTGGCCTCCCTCGCGATCGTCAAGCCGGGCGCCAACGGATCGATTCGGATCAAGAACAACGCCGGTACGGCCCGGATCGTCGTCGACATCCAGGGGTATTTCGGTGATCCGATTCCATCGGCTCCGATCGAGCCGTACGCCGCGACCGTCGGCCTGCAAGCAGGTCCGGTGGCCGGCGCCGCGCTCGGCATGGTGGAGTACGCCTACACCGACAACATCGGCCGGGTCCTGATCGGTCAGCAAACCGATGTGGACAACTTCGGTTCCGTCCAGTGGACCGTCGTGTCGGGCAGCGAGGCGTTTGCCGGCCGGCCCTCTCTCGGACTGCTCTCGGACGGCAGAGCCCAAGTCGCGGTGCAGTACTCCGACTCGGACGTGTGGTCGCGAACGCAGTCGGCTTTGGGCTCGGCTACCTGGAACGGGTGGGCGGACTTCGGCGGGTCCATGGCCGCCGCGCCCGCGCTGACCCGCCTGCCGAACAACGTCATGGCGGTGTTCGCGGTGGACACCGACGGAGCGCTGTGGGTGTATCAGCAGACCGGCACCATTCCCGCTTGGAAGGCGCTGGGCAAGCAGAGTCTGGTCGGTACGCCGACGGTCGTCGCCACCCGAACCGGGGTGCGACTGTTCGTCCGGACCGCCACCGGCGCGGTCAAGACTGCCGAGTACTCCGGCGATGTCCTGTCAGCGTGGGTGGACCTCGGCGGGACCGGTACGACCAAACCGGCGGCGGTCGTCTACCCCGGGTACCGGATCCGGCTGTTCGCTCAGCAGGCCGACGGCACGATCGCGACCAAGTATCAGGACTCGGCCGGTGTGTTCCCCGAGGCGTGGACGACGGTGGGCGGTTCTTCAGTAGCCGGTCCGCCGTCGGCCATCCTCGACCCGGTTCTGGGCCGCACAGCGGTGGTAGCCCGGGACTCCGCCGGCAACGTGCTGGTGTCGTGGGAGACGCTGCAGGGCTCGGGCGAGTTCGCCGCCTGGTCGGCGGCGATCCCGGACCTGTTCGAGCAGGCCGCGACGGATCCGACGATCGTGCCGCTGACCAACACCACCGGTCAGACCTGGGCGATCCTGTTCCGCAACATCAACAACGCCACGCGTGTCTACCAGCGGGCCAGTGCCTCCGGGCTGTCGTCGCCGGCCGCCCGGTCTGCCGGCAGCGTGGACTTCACCGTCCACACCCTTCCCGCGCCGCCGGCCTAGGCCGATCCACCCTTCGAGCGCCCCGCCGTGCCCTACGGCGGGGCGCTCCCATCGCTAAGGAGGAAGATTGAAGGTCCAAAATATGCTGGCCGCTGTCGGGCTGGCTCTGGTGATGGGCGTCGTCGCCGTAGGCCAACCGGGGCCGGCCGCCGCCGACGCCGCCGGCCTCGGCGGCGACTATGTTCCGTTCAGCGCCCCGGTCGTCGTCCTGGACACCCGCGACGGCACCGGTGGCTTCACCGGCAAGGTGGCCGCCGACACCACGCGCGCCTTTCCAGTGCTCGGCGTCGGTTCGATCCCGGCCAGCGGCGTCAGCGCGGTGCTGTTGAAAGTGGCCACGGTCGACCCGACCGCCGGCACGTTTCTGCGGCTGTGGCCCGACGGCCAGAGCGACCCCGGCATCACGATGCTGACCGTGGCCACCGGGCAGGACATGTCCAACGCCCTCACCGTGGCGCCCGGACCTTCCGGCAAGGTCGTCGTCAGCAACTCCAACGGCAGCACCCACATCGTCATCGTCGCGCAGGGCTACTTCCGCACGGCCGTCGCCGGCACCGGCGGCGGATTCGTCCCGGTCACCCAGACCAGGGTCGTCGACACGCGTACCGGGGTCGGTACCACCGACGCCAAGATCCCGGCCGGGGGATCCAGAACCATCACCCTCACCGGCAGCCTGGTCCCGGCCGGCGCCGCCGCGGTCGCCATCGGACTCTGCGTCCCCAGTGCCACCGCCGCCGGCTACCTGACGGTGCTCCCGGCCGGAGTGTCGTCCAGCCGCTCCACCCTCAACTTCGAGAAGGGCACGTCGTCGTCGTTGGCGGCGGTCAAGCTCTCCTCCGCCGGTCAGGTCACCGTGACCAACCGCAGTAGTGCCGCCGTCGACCTGGTGATCACCATGGAGGGCTACTTCACCGCCTCGCCGACGACCGGAGCCGGATTCCGGCTCGCCACCGGGCGCGTCTTCGACACCCGTCAGACCACGGCGATCCCCGCCAACGGCACGGTCGACTTCCAGGTGTCCGGCCGGCTCGGCATGCCGACCCGGGGTGTCGCGGGAGTCGTGGTCAATCTGACCGCCGTCGGGCCGACCGGCAACGGCTGGCTGCGGATGTGGCCGGTGGGCAGCTCCGAAGGCCCGGCGACGGGCCAGGCGCATTTCAACGCCGACAGCAACAGCGGCAGCCTGGTGATCGTCAAGCCCGGCACCGACGGGAAGGTACGCCTGCGTAACGGCGGCAGCACCGCCATCGACGTCGTCGCCGACGTGCAGGGCTACTTCGCCGACCCGATCCCGGTCGCGCCGGTGGAGGCGTACGCGCCGACGGTCGGCGTCCAGGCCGCCCCGGTCGCGGGAGCCTCGCTCGGAACGGTGGACTACGCCTTCACCGACAACATCGGCCGGGTCCTGATCGGACACCAGACCGACGTCGACAACTTCGGCTCCGTCCAGTGGACCGTCGTGTCCGGCAACGAGGCGTTCACCGGACGGCCGGCGCTGACCAAGGCCGGCAGCGGCAGGCTCGAACTGGCCGTGCGCTACTCCGACTCCGACGTCTGGTCGCGGGGCCAGACCGCGGTGGGCGCGGCGACCTGGACCGCCTGGGCCGACCTCGGCGGCTCGATGGCAGGCGCACCGACACTGGCCATCACCGACGGACTGACCTCGGCGCTGGCCGTCGACGCCGACGGCAAACTGTGGATGCGTACGCCGTCGGGCCTGGCGCCCGCCTGGCGCAACCTCGGCGACAAGAACCTGACCGGTACGCCGGTCGTGGCCGCCACCCGCGACGGCATCCGCATCTTCGCCGTCGACACCGACGGAGCGGTCCAGACCGCGACCTACACCGCCGGCGTCCTGTCGGCGTGGACCAGCCTCGGCGACGTCGACGCCACCGGCACTCCCACCGTCGTGGTGTCCCCGGGCTACCGGATGCGGGTCTTCGTGCGTACCGCCACCGGGGTCATCGTCACCAAGCAGCAGGACACCACCGGCGCTTTCCCGGCCGAGTGGACCACCCTGGGCGCGTACGTGTCGGCCGGCTCGCCGTCTGCCGTTCTCGATCCGATCCTGGGCCGCATCGCGGTCGTCACCCGCGGCCCGGACGGCCAGATCATGCTGTCCTGGGAGACGGCGCAAGGCTCGGGGATCTTCGGCGACTGGTCGCCGGCCATCCCGGATCTGTTCGAGTCGGCGGCCACCGACCCCACCCTGGTGCCGATCACCAACACCACCGGGCAGACCTGGCTGATCCTGTTCCGTAACGCCAACAACGCCAACCGCATCTACGAACGTCAGCCGGTCAGCGGGCTGGCGGGGTTGACCAGCCGGATCGCGGGCGGCAGCGGGTTCACCGCGCACACGCTGCCTACGCCGCCGGTACGGGACCAGGTACGGGAAGCGCGATGAAGGTCTCCTTCCACCACCGGCCGCTAGCGTGCCCGCCATGGGCTACGCAACCGGCAAGTGGGACCTCCTGGCGTCGAGGATTGTGAATCCAGAGGGATGAAGACGCCTCTCCGGCGACCGGGGCTGACCGTCGCACTCGTCATGGCACTCGCCACGACGGTGCTCACGGCGGTCGGCCCCGCCCCCGCCCAAGCAGCCGACACGATCACCTGCGCACCGCAGGCGACGGTCTTCGCCGCCGACACCGCCGGCAGACTGTGGCGGTATCCGCTCACCAATCCGGGCAATGTCAGCGCGAGCTGGTCCGCCCGCAGCCAGGTCGGCAACGGCTGGCAGACCTACGGCCGCGTCCTCGGCGGACCCGGCGGACGGGTCTACGGAATCAAGTCCACCGGGCTGTTCCGCTACCGGTGGACCGGCAGCACCTGGGAGGTCGTCAACGGCAGCCCCGCGGTGAACATCAGCACCAGCTTCACGCAGTACGCCACCGCGAGCTTCCGCGACAAGATCACGGTCGACGAGCGCGGCGACTTCTTCGTCGTCGACGGCAACGGCAAGCTGCGAACCTACCGCTACAACGAAGCCACGAGCACCTGGACCTTCACCGGCCGCCTGCTGGACAGCGACTGGGGCAAGTACAACCTCATCGTCGCCGCCGGAGCCGGGGTGCTCTACGCCCGCAACGCCACCACCGGAAGCTTCTACCGGTTCCGGTACGAGGCCGACAGTCAGCGCTGGATCGAGTACAACGTCCTCGTCGGCACCGGCTGGCAGATCTTCACCAAGGGCATCTTCTCCGTCGGCGGGGACACGCTGTTCGGCATCAAGGCCGACGGGACGCTGTCCCAGTACCGGTTCCGCGAAGACACCCACACCTGGGTCATCTCCGGTCACCAGGCCGGCAGCGGCTGGCAGGGGTTCGCCAACGTCCTGGCGGTGACCGACACCTGCCGGCTCGCCGTCTCCCATGTGCCGGACCGGCCCGTCGTGTCCGTCACACGCGACGCGCCGACCACGATCACGCAGGCCGCCTCGACCTCCATCGAGTTGGCCTACACCGACAACATCGGCCATCTGATGCACGGACGGATGAGCCCGGACAACTTCAGTTCGCTCCAGCTCACTCCGATTTCGGGCAACGAGGGATTCAGCGGGCGACCGGCCCTGTCCGAGACCACCGCGAACCTCGTCCGCGTCACCGCCCGCAACCTCAGCAGCGACATCTGGACGCTGACCCAGTCCGCCGCCGGCAGTCCGGGCTGGAGCGCATGGACCGACCTCGGCGGCCGGATGGCGTCGGCACCAGCGGTGGTACGCCTGTCCAACCAGCGTGAAGTGATCTTCGCTGTCGACGCCGGCGGCGCTCTGTGGGCGCGCTGGCAAGACCCGGTGCAGGCCGATCTGCTGGCCTGGCGCAAACTCGGCGGCACCGCACTGGCGGGCACCCCCGTGGTCGTCCCGCTGGCCGACGCCGCCGCCATGGTCTTCGTCACCGACACCACCGGCGCGCTCCAGGCCGTTCGCTACTCGGGCGGGACGCTGCAACCGTGGACCAACCTCGGCGGCGGTTCCACCGAGCCACCGTCAGTCGTCCTGCTGCCCGGCTACCACCTGCGGCTGTTCTCCCGCGACGCCACCGGCCAAGTGGTGACGACCGCAGCTGACTCGACCGGCGCGTTCAGTGGCGAATGGACTCCGGTCGGCGGCACGGCGACGACCCCGGCCGGAGCGCCGAGCGCGCTGCTGAGCCCGGTCACCGGACGGATCGGCGTGTTCGTCCGCGGCACCGACGGCTACATCCACTACGCGCCCGAGACGGCACAAGGCTCCGGCGTCTGGGGCGACTGGATTCCCGCGCAGGACATGTTCGAGACGTACGCCACCGACCCGACCGCCTTCGGATTCCGCAACGCCAACGGCGCCAACGCGGCGTACGTGGTGCGTACCGCCGCTCAGACGGTGCGGCTCTACACCGTCCAGGAACCGATGAGCCTCACGGCGTTCGGCAAGATGCACCCGTCAGCGAGCGCGGAACAGCCGTAGGCCGCTTTCACGGGCGAATTCTTCGGCCGCTGACGTCAGCTCAGAGGCCGAAGAATTCGGCGTACATGGGGGAGCGGAATCCGGTCAGGCGCTTCAGCTCCGTGTACGCCTCGGCCGCCAGCCGGCGCGCCTGCGAATCGACACCGGACGCGACCGCCATCGCATGAGTGGCGACCGCCCGCAGATACCGGTCGCCGATCCGCCCGGCCAGGCCGTGGGCGGCGGCGGCATCGTCGAACGCGTCGTCCCGGCCCACGCCCAGCCGAACCGCGCAGCGGGCCAGCGTCGCCTCACACTGCGTCGGCAGGTCCCCGGTCGTCGCGGTCAGCTCGATCGTCTCGGCCAGCGTCCGCTGGGCCGCGACCGCGTCGCCGAGCCGGAACTCCAGCTGACCCAGCATGGCCAGCGCGGCGCCCTCCACCCCGGTCGCGTTGATCCGCCGGGCGATCTCCAGTGCCTCCCGGACCCCGGCCAGCGCCTGCCGCCGGCGGCCGACGTCGAACCGCGCGTCCGCCATGTTGCTCAGACTGGCCGCCACATGCAGCGGTGTGCCGTGCGTACGCCGCAGCCGCAGCGCCTGGTCATGACACCGCAGCGCCCGCCGCGGATCACCCCGCAGATAGAACAGATTCCCCAACGCGTCCAGGCACCCCGACTGCCGCAGCTGATCGCCGAGCCGCCCGGCCAGCTGCGCACCCGACCGCAGATCAGCCTCGGCGCCGACGGCGTCCCCACCCGCCTGCCGCAGCTTGGCCCGGTAGTACAAGGTCACCGCGTGCTCGGTGGTCAGGTCCAGCGCCGCCGTCATGGCCAGACTGCGCTCGATGAGCCGATGCGCCTCGGCCGGTGCGCCGCCGCGCCAGAACAACGCGTAGCTCAGCCACGCCAGGCGTACCGCGGGGCGGGTGGCCACGCCACCGATCTCGCTGGCCCTGGTCACGGCGGCGGCGATGTTCGGCTGCTCGGCGTCCAGCCAGCCGGGCACCCCAGCGGCGTTGCCGGGCAACGGCGACCACGGCGGCGACCACGGACCGTCCGGTGCCGGCCGGGCGGGATCCGGTAGGGAACTCGCCGGCGTCCAGCCACCGTTGAGCAGCGCCGTCGCGTGCTCCACCGCGAACGCGTACGACTCGATCAGCCGCACCAGCGCCTCCGCCCGCTCCGGCGCGCTCTCCCGCGCCCGCGCGTCCTCCCCGGCCAGGATCCGCAACAAGTCGTGCAACTCGTACCGGCCCGGCAGCCGCGGCTCCAGCAGCCGCTGATCGGCCAGCGTCTCCAGCACCTCATGCGCCTGCCGGGGCGCGACGCCGAGCAGCGCCGCGGCCGCCCCCACCGTCACCACCGCCAGCGGCACCTCGCCGATCAGGCGGAACGCGCGAGCGCACAACTGCTCATGCGGGCCGCCGTCCGACAACGGCTCATACCCCAGCCGCAAGGTCCGCCGGACCCCGACGTCGTCATAGGACAACTCGTCCAGCCGCCGGGCCGGATCGTCGAGCCGCTCCACGAACGCCTGCAACGGCCACCCCGGCCGGCTCGCCAACCGGGCCGCCGCGATCCGCAAGGCCAGCGGCAGATTTCCGCACAGCTCGGCCACCCGCCGAGCCCCGCCGGGATCGGCCGCGACCCGCTGCCCGGCCCCGGCCTGCCCGAGTAACTCGACCGCGTCTCCCGTGGCCAGCACCTCCACCGCCAGATGCCGGCCCCGGGGGAGGGTGGCCAGGTGGCGGCGGCTGGTGATCACGGCCGCCGCCGGACCGGCCGGCAACAGGTCCGCGACCTGTGCGGCGCTGTCGGCATTGTCCAGGACCAGCAACAGCCTGCGGTGCGCGGTGTGCCGGCGGAACGCCGCGGCCGCCTCGGCCTCCTCACTGGGCACAGCAGCAGCTGGTACGCCGAGCGCCCGCAACAGCCGGGCGATCGCGTCGACCGGGCGTACGGGGATCGCGCCCGTCTTCGCCCCCCGCAAATCGAGGTAGAGCACGCCGTCCGGGAAGCGGGCCGCCAGCTGATGGGCGACGTGCACCGCCAGCGCCGACTTGCCGACCCCGCCAGGCCCGTGCAGGGCGACGACCGATCCGTCGTCGTGCAGATCCCGCAGAATCGCCGCAGTCTCCGCCGCCCGCCCCACGAACGGCTCCACCGCCGGGGGCAGGTCGTGCACGGCCGGTCGGCTGGACACCGCCGCGACCGGATCGCGATGGTGCAGGATGTCGTCGTGCAGCCGCTGCAACCGCGGCCCCGGATCCAGCCCGGTCTGCTCGACCAGGACACGCCGCGCCGTCCGGTAGGCGTCCAGCGCACCGGGCACGTCGCCCAGCCGGTACAGCCCGACCATCAGCTGCTCCCAGGCCCGTTGCCGCAGCGGGTCGTCGGCGAGCAGCGCACGCGACAGGCGTACCGCCTCGGCGATGGCGCCGTCGCGCAGCGTCGCCTCGGCCAGATCCTCGGCCACGAGCATCCGCCGTTCCCGCAGCAAGCCGATCCGCCGGGTCAGCAGCGGCGACGGCGGTACGTCGGCCAGCGGTTCGCCGCGCCACAAGCGCGCGGCCTCGCTCAGCTCCGCCCGGGCCTGGGTCGGGTCGCCGGACGACAGGAACGCCCGGCCGCGTTCGGCGGCGGCGTCGAACCGCTCCACATCCCGTTCGTCCGGTCGCACCCGCACCAGATATCCGCCGCCCCGGGCGGCGATGCGGGGCGGCGTCCCCGGCTCCTCCAGCAGCCGCCGCAGCCGCAACACATAGGTACGCACATTGGCGGCGGCCGACGCGGGCGGTTCCTCGCCCCACAACGCCGTCATCAGGTCAGCGGCGGTCAACGCCTCGTTGGGCCACAGCAACAGCGCGGACAGGACCGTGCGCTGCTTGGCGGACGGCAGCGGCACCGGCTGTCCGGCGGTGTTCTCGACCGTCAACGGACCGAGGAGGTTGAACCGCATCGAACCCAAAGCCTTTCGCCTGCGCCTTGTAGCATCAGCGGGTGCCGAGAGCTACCTGGGGAAGCTCGCCGGAGCCGTTGGCCGTGCTACTGCGGCGGTTACGCGAACAGCTCAACCTCACCCAGCAGCAGCTGGCCACAGCCGCTGTGGTCAGTGTGGCCGCGATCCGGGATCTGGAACAGGGGCGTACGCATACTCCGCGTACAAAGACCGTCCAAGTGCTGGCAGAGTACTTCCGCCAGGCCGGGGTCGACGGCGACGCCTTGCTGGACCGGGCCACGCCGGCGATCCCCGCCGCGCGCCGATCAGCCGCCGAACCGGCCGACACCGGACCGCTGACGGTGGCGGTGCTCGGCCCGCTGCGGATCGCCCGGGGATCGGCCGAGGTGAAGCTCGGCTCGGACAAGCTGCGCTGCCTGCTGGCCCGGCTGGCGTTGGCCGGCGGGACGACGGTCGGCCGCGAAGAACTGATGGATCTGCTGTGGGGACCCACTCGTCCGCCGTCGGCGACCAACCTGCTGCACGGCTACCTCGGCCGGCTACGGCGACTGTGGACCGGCGACGATGGGGCTCCGGTCCTCGCCGCGGCTGGTCGCGGATACCGGCTCGACCTGACCGCCGACGCACTGGACCTGCTGCGATTTCGTCAGCTCGCCGAGGCCGGCGCGGCCACCGCCGCTGTCGATCCCGCCCAAGCGCTGGGGCAACTGCTCGCAGCCGCCCGGCTGTGGCGCGGCGAGACCGACGTCGAGCAGCTGCGCGACAGTCCGCTGATCGCCGCCCTGACCGAGCAGTACGCCACCGTGCTGTGCCAGGCCGCCGCGCTCGGCCGGCGCCTCGGCGACACCGACCAGGTGTTGCCGCTGCTGCGGGACCTCGCCGGCCGGCTGGAACTGCACGAACCGCTGTACGCCGAACTCGTGGCGACAGCGGCGGCAGCCGGCCGGCAGGCCGAGGCGCTGGCGGCGTACGACCGCATCCGGCGGGCATTGTCCACACAGCTCGGCGTCGACCCCGGCGTCCATCTGCGACAGGCGCACGAGGACGCGCTGCGGCAGCGGACTGCGGCAGCCGCCGGCGCCGACCAGCCCGGCCCGCCGATCCGCCAAGTCCCCGCCGGGCCGACCGACCTCGTCGGCCGCAACACCGAGCTGGACCGCATCGACACGGTGCTCGCCCCGACCGGCGATCCTACGGTGCGGCTGGTCCTGATCAGCGGCCCGGCCGGGGTCGGCAAGACCGCCCTGGCGCTGACCGCGGCGCAGCGGCTGAGCTCGCGCTACCCCGACGGCCAGCTCTACGCCGACCTGCGCAGCGGCAGCAGCGAGCCGGTCGCGCCGATGGACGTGCTCGGCCGGTTCCTGCGTGCGCTCGGCGTACCGGCCCGGCGGGTGGGCGCGGACGAGGCCGAGGCGTCGGCCCTGCTGCGCAGCGTGCTCGCCGATCGCCGGATGCTGCTGGTCCTGGACAACGTCCGCGACGCGGCCGCCGTACGCACCCTGGCACCCGGTCCGGGCGGCTGCGATGTGCTCGTCACGAGCCGCCAACGGCTGCCCGACCTGCCCGCGACCACGGTCGTCGACCTGTCGACGCTGTCGGTGGCCGACTCCATCCAGCTGATGGACGCGACCGTGGGCGCAGGCCGCATGTCGGCCGATCCGGCGTCGGCCGACGAACTGGCCGTCGCCTGTGGACAATGGCCGCTGGCGCTGCGTATCGCCGCCGGCCGGCTGGCCAGCCGGCCCGCCTGGACCACTGCGGAGCTGGCCCGGCGGCTGCGGAACGCCAACCAGCGGCTGACGCAGCTGAGCGCCGGCGACTCCAGCGTCCTGGCCAGCTTCCAGCTCAGCTACCAGGATCTGAGCGAACCGGCCCGGCAGGCGTTCCGGCTGTGCGCGCTGCACCCGGGCGACGACTTCGGCACCGCCGCAGCCGCCGAACTGCTCGGCGTCGACCCCGCCACCGCCGACGACGTGCTCGGCGAACTCCTCGACGCGAACATGCTCCTGCAGTACACCGCCGAACGGTTCCGCTTCCACGACCTGCTCGGTCTCTACGCCGCCCGCCTGCTCGGCGACGAGGACCCGCAGATCGTCGACGCCGCCCGGGACCGCCTGCACCGATGGTCGCTGCGGATGGCCACGGCCGCCGTCGACCTCATCTACCCGTCGGCGATCCGGCTCGTCACCGACCGCGACGAAGGCTCCTTCCCCGACCAGGACGCCGCCGAGCGCTGGATCGACGCCGAAGCCGGCGCGCTGGTGGCCCTCGTCGAGCGTACGGCGGGGACCGAATGGCATCGGCTCAGCTGGCTGCTCGCCGAACAACTGCGCGGCTACTTCCTGGTACGCCGGCACGTCGACCGGTGGCTGCGTACCGCCGAAGCCGGACTGCGGGCCGCCACGGCCGCCGACGATCCGACCGGGCAGGCCGTCATGTTGCTGAGCCGGGGCCAGGTGCGATGGGCGCTGGGCTGGCATGCCCAAGCGCTGGCGGACTTCCGCCGGGGCGAGCAGTTCGCGCAGTCCGCCGACTGGCCGCCCGCCTCGCCCTACCTGTGGCACAACATCGGCGTGATTCACGCCGAGCAGAGCCGGTTCGACGAGGCGGAGACCGCCTATCGGGAGGCGCTGCGCCGCTGCGGCGAGGATCGGCAGCTGGCCCCGGTCCGGGCGCTGGCCCTCAACGGGCTCGGCGCCATGTACGCCGATCAGGGCCGGCTGGCCGAAGCGGCCGACTGTCTGGACGGCGCGGTGCGGATCAACGAGGCCGCCGGGCGGACCGAATCGGTCCTGTCCACCCGCGGAAACCTGGGCATGGTGCTGCGCCAGCTGGGCCGGGAACAGGAGGCCGAAGAACACCTGCTGGCGGCGCTCGAAGGCTACCGGAAACGCGCCAACCCGCACGGCGAACTGTCCAGCCTGGACGAACTCAGTCAGCTGCACGCCCAGCGCGGCGAGGCCGAGGCCGCCGTGACCACCGCTCAGCGCGGCTACGAACTGGCCGTGCTCGTGCGCGACCAGCGCGCGCAAGTGGCCCTGCTGTGCACGCTCGGCGAGGCCCACGGCGTCGGCGGCACGACGACCGAGGCGCTGCGCTGCCTCGACGAGGTCCTGACGCTGGCCACCGAACACGGCTACCCCTATTTCGCCGCACGAGCACAGGTCGCCCTGGCCGGCGTACACCTTGGTGCTGGAGCACGGGACGCGGCCGCAGCATGCGCGCGAAGCGGCCGGGACCTGGCAGCCGCGCATGATTTCCGGGTAGTGGAGGCGACCGCGCTGGCCGCGCTGGCCCGTTGCCTGGCCGGCGGTCCCTCGGGCCAGGCAGCAGCCGCGGCGGCCGTCGAGGCGTTGCGGGCCACCGGGGCCGACGAGCTGGCCGACCGGCTCCGCGACGAGCTGGCGGTGGGCGTCACCGACCCGCGGTGACGCCCACCGGCTGATCAGATCCCGCAGGACGACGCGGACCAGAGCTTGATCGGGTCGTTCGCGACGTGCGCGTGGTCGCCGTGGTCGGGGTATCCCGGCCCGAGGATCTCCCGGAAGCCGTGGTACCGAGCTTCCTGCGCGAGCTTGCATAGCGACGGCGTGCCCGTCAGGTCGGCCGCGTCGCCGAACAGGTGACGGCTGTTCGACGCCCCGCCGACCGCGCTGTTGCACGAGTAGCTGCGGAAACCGCTGCTGATGGTGATCGGCACGCTGCCGAGCGCCTTCCGTAGCGCCTGCAACTTCCACATCGTGACCAGCGCGTTGAACTTCGCCTGCGTGGCCGAGACCGCCCCGCCGGACCACGTCGAGTTGCACTTGTTCAACTCGGCGTAGCTGAAATTGATCGGAGTGCAGTCGCTGTCCTGCAAGGCGTAGATCTTGGCGTAGGTGTCCTCCCCGGCGACGCCGTCGGCGGCCAGACCGTACGCCTTCTGGAACCGGATGACCGCGGCCTCGGTCGCCGGGCCGAACTCCCCGTCGAGCGCGAGCGTCGCGTTGTAGCCGGGGTAGCCGGAGACGCGGATCTGCAACTGCCGCACGTCCTCGCCGCTGGTGCCCTCCTTCAGCACCCGCGACCAGGTGTAGCAGCTGTCGGCGTGGGCCGGGGCGCCGGCGGCGAAGACCGCCGTGATCGAGGCCGTGAGCGTCATGAAGGCCGCGAGGGCGAGACTGAGGACTCTTCTGCGCATAGACACTCCAAAATGGTGAGAGGTTGCCGCACCTGACCAGCGCACATTGAAGGAGGTCAGCTGAATACTGTCAAGGAAATCGCACCGGTGCGCTGAACACCGTCGCGTGTACGCCGCGTGTACGCGCGTTGTACCTGAGCTGCCCCGAAGTCCGTTAGCGTTCACCCCGCACCAGGCCGGACCAGCGCGTGGCCGGCAGTTCCGCGTCCGACAGGAGCTCGAAATCCATGGGGCGTATCGACGACTTGATCGCACGGATCGGAGCCCAGATCGACTGGGTCGCCGCCGATGTGCTCAAGGACGGGCTGTCCCCGCGGCTGGACGGACTCACCGCCACCCACGTGCAGCACCTCGCCGAGCTGGACCAGGACCTACCGCCGCTGGTCGTCCACCGCGCCACGATGCGCGTCGTGGACGGCGCCCACCGGCTCGCGGCCGCACGCAAGCGCGACCTCACCCAGCTGCCGGTCGTCTACTTCGACGGCACCGACGACGAGGCGTTCGTCCTCGCCGTACGCCTCAACGTCGTGCACGGCAAAGCCCTGCGACCACGGGACCGCTCCGCCGCCGCGCGGCGCATCCTGCAAGCCCAACCGGAATGGTCGGACCGCTGGATCGCCTCCGTCTGCGGAGTCGCGCCCCGCACGGTCGCGGCACTGCGCGGCGCAGCCGCCGACGACGGCCAGCGTGCGCACACCCGAGTCGGCCGAGACGGCCGCCGGCATCCGCTGTCCGCCGAGGAAGGCCGGCGTTCGGCTGCCGAGATCATGCGCGACGAGCCGGGAATCAGCCTGCGCCAGGTCGCACAGCGCGCCGGCGTCTCCGTCGGCACCGCACTCGACGTCCGGCGGCGGATGCTGACAGACGGATCCGTCGCGCCGACGCGCGTTCAGCCCACCGCCTCACTCCGCGCGGTCCAAAGATGGAGTACGCCAGACGACGCCCAACGGCGCCTGCAAGCGGTCCGTGACCACCTGGAATGGCTGACCCGCGAACCGTCCCTACGCTACAGCGACCGGGGACGCGCCCTGCTGCGGCTGGTGTCGATGACCTTCACCTTCCTCGACAACAGCGGGCCCGTCATGAGCGCCGTGCCCGACCACTGCCGCCCCTCGCTGCAGACAGTGGCCCGATCCTGCGCCCTCAGCTGGCTTGCGCTGGCCGAACAACTCGAGGCGGC
>JABFYB010000137.1 GCA_013361475.1 Hamadaea sp. | reverse complement strand
TCGGCGCCCCAGCCCTGGTAGTACCACTCCTCGCTGCCCACGGGCCCGCGCCGCCAGTTGAACAGCCGGAGGAGCTCGGCCAGCCGGTCCTTGTCCTTGGCGGCCTTGGCCGAGATCGCGTTGATGCCGTAGGCGCCCGCCGTCCTGCGGAAGGCCGCCTTGCTCGTCCCGTCGTGGCCGGGCGGGATGAACGCGGCGAAGGCGCCGTCCAGCTCGGCGACCACCTTGCCGAACTGGGAGGTCGGGCGGTGGAAGTTCGCCGCCGAGTCGACCGCCATGCCGACCTGGTGCTGGACGACGAAGGCCCGGTAGCGGTCGGTCTGGCTGCCCAGCGCCAGCGCGTCGGGGTGCATCCCGCCGGCCTTCCACAGCTTGACCAGCCAGTCGATCGCGGCCTCGAACTGCGGCGTCTCGATGGCGTGGGTGAGCTTGCCGCCCTCGTACCTCCAGTTGTTGGGCACGGCGAACATGCCGTACGCCAGGTCGAGCGCCATGCCGGGGAACGCCGTCAGCCCCCAGGTCTTCTTGGACCCCTCCGGGTTCCCCTTCGTCATCGCGACCAGCAGCTCGGCCGTCTCGGCGGCGTCGGCGGGCGGCTTGGGGAAGCCGAGCTTCTCCGCCCAGTCCTTGCGGTAGCGGAATTCGAGCAGCTCGGCGGGCACGTCGATCGGCACGCCCCACAACCCGCCGTTGATCGTGCAGGCCTCCCACTGCTCGGTACGGACGTTGGCCAGGTTGGGGTAGGCCAGCACGTTGTCACCGGACAGGGTCTCGCTGAGGTCGGCGAACGCGCCCTGCTTGATGGCCTTCAGGCAGCCCGCGGAGAAGGTCAGCTGGACGACGTCGGGAAGGTCGCCGCCGGCCAGCATGGTGGCGAACTTGGCGTCGTAGTTGCCGGCCGACACCTCCGTCACCTTGAAGTCGACGCCGAGCCGTTCGTTGAGCCCCTTCCACCACCGGTTGTCGTCGAGCGGCGTCGCGGGCGGACCCCAGGTGAGGTGGAAGTGCCGGACGGCACCGCCCCGGCCCGGGATCTCGGTGACGGTCTTGGTCAGCTTCTTCGGCATCGACGGATAGGCCGTCGGGACGCCGCCCACTTCCGGGACGATCGCCCCCGGGTAGACCGGCGGGGCGACGTACTTGGGCGGCGGCACCGCGGCCTTCTTCGCGCCGGACGTCTTCGCGTCACCGGACGCGCAGCCGGTCAGGGCCGCCGCTCCGGCGAGGGCGCCGAGCCCGAGGCCGAGCGCGGTCCGCCGGTTCATCACGCCGCCTCCGGGGCGTGGCTGTTCGGACGATGAGGACATGCTGAACTCCCAACATGTTGGTCAGGGGGCGCGAACTGGGAAAAGGTGGTGGCGGCGCGGCGGGTCGTCAGCCCTTGATGGCGCCGGTCAGCACGCCCTTGGTGAAGTACTTCTGCAGGAACGGATAGACGATCAGGATCGGGACCGTGGCCATCACCACGACGGCCATCTGCACCGCCTGGCTGGACGGCAGGTTGTACATCTCGGTGTTGTTCATCGAGCTCATCGACGAGCCCTGGAGGACGTACGAGTTCAGCACGAGCTGGATCGGCCACTTCGACGAGTCGTTGAGGTAGAGCATCGCGTTGAAGAACGAGTTCCAGTACGACACCGCGTAGAACAGGCCGATGACCGCCATGACCGCCTTGGACAGCGGCAGCACGATCTTGATGAAGATGCTCAGCTCCCCGGCGCCGTCCATGCGCGCGGCCTCGAAGAGTTCTCGTGGCAGCTGCATGAAGAAGTTCCGCATCACCACGACGTTGAAGGCCGACGCCAGCACGGGGACGATCAGCGACCAGTACGAGTCCAGCAGCCCGAACGCCTTCACCACCAGGTAGTTCGGGATGATGCCGGCGCTGAAGATCATCGTCAGCAGGACCAGGTAGAGGGCCAGCCGCATCCCCGGGACCTGCCGGGTCTTGGTGAGCGCGTAGGCGAGGGTCGAGGTCACGATCAATGACAGCGCTGTCCCGACGAGGGTGACGAGGATCGAGACGATCAGCGACCGCTGCACGATCCCGCCCTTGAAGATCGTGGTGTACGCCGAGAAGCTCCACTCGCTGGGGATCAGCCCGGCCGTCGTGGTGGCCTCCGGGCTGGCGAACGAGTTCAGGATCACGTACGCCAGCGGGTAGATCATGACCAGCAGGATCAGGCCGATCAGGATCCCCTTGACCGTCGTCACGACGGGGTTCGGCGGTTCGACCCAGACCGGCCGACTCGATGACGTCATCAGAACAATCCTTCACTGCCGGCGCGGCGGGCGATCCGGTTCGCGGCGACGATCAGCAGGGTGCCGATGGCGCCCTTGAGCAGGCCGGCGGCCGCGCCGATCCCCCAGTCGCCGCCGAGCACGCCGCGGAAATAGACGAATGTGTCCAGCACCTGCGCCGCGTCGGCTCCGACGGAGGGCTGTTGCAACAGGATCTGCTCGAAGCCGACGGACAGCACGTTGCCCAGCCTGAGGATGAGCAGCAGCACCATCACGGGCAGGATCCCGGGGAGGGTGATGTGCCAGACGCGGCGCAGGGGGCCCGCGCCGTCCACCGCGGCCGACTCGTACAGCTGGGTGGGGATCGAGGCGATGGCGGCGAAGAAGATGATCGTCCCCCAGCCCACGTCCTTCCAGATCACCTGCGAGGTCAGCAGGATCTTGAACGTGTCGGCGTTCGCCATCACGTTGACGCTGTCGAAGCCGAGCCGCTGGAACAGGTCGGCCAGCGCGCCCGCGCCGCCCAGGACCTGCTGCCAGACGGCGATCACGATCACCCAGGACAGGAAGTGCGGCAGGTAGACGACGGTCTGCACCATGCGCTTCATCCGCTCGCTGAGCAGCGAGTTGAGCAGCAGCGCCAGCAGGATCGGCGCGGGGAACGCGAACGCGATCTGCAGGAACGAGATGACCAGGGTGTTGCGTACGGTGCTGACGAACTCCGGATCGTCGAACAGCTTGACGAAGTTGTCCAGTCCTGACCACGTCGAGCCGCTCAACCCCAGGAACGGCGAGTAGTCCATGAAGGCGATCGAGACGCCGCCCAGCGGGACGTAGTGGAACGCCACGAAGTAGAGCAATCCGGGCAGCAGCAGGAAATAGATCACCTTGTGCTGCCGCAGCGCGTGCGCCAACCGTCGCATCCGTCCGGAGGGTGGGGACGACCGCGGGTCCGGACGGGGCGAGGTCGTCGCGTCTGGACGAGCGACGACGGCCTCACGGTCCATCGTGTCCCTCCTCTGAATGGACGTCACGGCATCATCCTCTGTCTCGACCACTGCGAACTTCAACGTTACAGTTGGCACGTTAACACTGGCGGGACGAGCCGTAAATAACAGTTTCGGCAAGACGGAGGCGTACGTGACAGGTCGAGCCGTGGTCGAGGTCGTGCGGCAGAACGGGGTTCAGGACGAGCGTGAGCTGCAGCGGGCGCTGGACGAAGCAGCCGCTTGCGGCGGTGGGCGGGTGGTGGTCGGACCTGGGGAATGGCAGCTGCGCGAGGCGCCGTTGCGGGTGCACGCCGGCACCCG
>JABFYB010000664.1 GCA_013361475.1 Hamadaea sp. | reverse complement strand
ACGCCGAACTGCTGGTGGAAGAAGTCGAAGCCCTGCTTGGTGATCAGGAAGATGTCGTCCGGGTCGAGGTACTGCGCCATGCTCTGGCGGCAGAAGATGCCCAGGTCGATGCCGTCGTGCTCGTCGCGTACCTCGTGGTAGGGGCCGGCGCAGAGCGCGGTCACGTAGGTGCTCATCTTGGCCGACTCGGCGAAGTGCACGACCTGCGCGCCGACGTCGGTCTTCTCGACCCGCTCGACGACCGAGTTGGAGACGACCTTCCAATGTGCCGGAGCGGTCACGTGCCAGGTGTAGGTCGCCTTGAGGTCGGGCTGGTCGAAGCACGCGTACGCCTTCTGGGCGTCCTGCGTCTCGAACTGGCTGTAGAGGTAGACCTCCTTGTCGACCGGGTCCACCGCGCGGTGGAGACCCTGGCCGGAGGTCGAGTAGTCGAAGTCGGCGTCGACGACGAGCCGGTTCTGCGCGGCGAGACCCGGCAGGACCAGGCCGGTGCTGTCGGACCAGCCGGAGACGTCGACCGGCGCGCCGTTGAGCGTCGCGCTGCGGACCGAGCGGGCGGCGACCTCGATGAAGGTCTGCGCGCCGGGCTCGGCGCAGTCGAAGACGACCTCGGTGACCGTACGGAAGGTGCCGTCCCCGGGATTGCCGGAGCCGTCGGTGAGGTCGATCGTGATGTCGTACGTGCCCACCGTCAGCAGACGGGCTCGCTCGACCGCCTCCGCCTGGGTGAGGTTGCGCACTCCTGCCACGGGGGCAACTCCTTAGTCGAATAAGTGAGAAGTCGTATCAGTCAACGCTGCGGGTAAGCACCCACGGTTACTTGGACCCTAACACCGGCATCCGGTGGCCAACGGGGCCCTGAAGTCGTTGAGCAGTACATGGCTGAAAACAACGCCGCGCCCTGGACTCTGCGGGTCCACCCGGCCGAGGTGGCCGCCTGCCGCGGCACCATCCAGTTCGACGTCCGCCCCGGCCGGTGGGCCGACCCCGAGCTGGCCGACCTCGTCGCCCCGCCGATCGTCGTCCGCGCCCACACTCCGAACGGCCGCCACCGCGCGACCGAGGTCCTGACCCAGCGCATCCCGCATTACGTGCCCACGTGGCGAGACCTCGCCGGGGCGCTCGCCCCGGCCTGAGCCCGGAGCGGTATTTTCGAGCACCATGACGGTTGTGCACCCGATCTCCCGCGCCTGGCTCGCCACCCCCTCCGGCCGCACCGGAGCGCAGAACTACGACGAGTTCGCCGACGACGCCGAGATCACCGCGATCATCGAGGCCGACCCGGCCAGCGCGCTGGCGATCGAGATGCCCCACCTCGCCCCGGAGTCGCTGGGCAGCAGCTTCAGTGACGCGCTGCCGGCCGCGCGGAGCCGTCTCACCGCCCTCCAGGAGTCCGGCGCGCTCAGCCCGGCCGACGAGGTGGTGGTCGTCTACCGGATCACCGCCCCCGACGGCGCCGTCGGCTACGGCCTGTGGGCGATGGTCGACACCGACCAGATCTCCACCAGCGCCGACGAACCCGGCCTGGTCATCCGCAACGAAGACGTCTTCCTCGCCAAGGTCAAGGAACGGGTCGCCCTGTTCCAGGCCATCGGCCACCTGCTCAGCCCGGTCCTGCTCCTCCAGACCGGCCGCGGCGACGAACTGCACGCCGCGCTCGCCGCGGCCGTCGCGGACCTCGGTCCGTCCGTCGCGAGCGACGTGGACCCCGCTGGGCGTATCCACGAAATCTGGCCGGTGAGCGCCACCGACCCCCTGGCCGCGACCCTCGCGGACCTCGCGGGCGGCGGCGAGCTGGTCGTCGCGGACGGCAACCACCGGTCCCTCGCGGCCCAGGTCGGCGAACTGCCGCGGTTCCTCGCGGTCGTGACCACCCCGGCCTCCGTGGCCATCCAGCCCTACAACCGCCTGCTCGCCGACCTCCCGCTCGCACCGAACGAGCTGGTCGCGACCCTCGAGAAGACCGGCGCCACGGTCACCGCGCTCACCGGCCCGGTCACCGTCCCGGCCACTCGCGGCACCATCCACTTGTACGCCCAAAGCGGCCACTGGAGCATCGTCCTGCCCCCGTCGGCCGGGGTGCCCGACGTGGAGAACCTCGACCACGCGCTGGTCGAGCGGCTGGTCTTCAGCGAGGCGCTGGCTCTCGACCCCGGTGACAAGCGAATCACCTACGTCGGCGGCGACTACCCGGCCGACTGGCTCGCCGGCGAAGTGGACGCGGGCCGGGCCGCCCTCGCGATCCTGATCGCCCCCGTGACCGTCGACGACTTCGTCGCCGTGAACCTCGGCCGGGAGAAGCTGCCGCGCAAGTCCACCTGGTTCACCCCCAAGGCGCGAGCCGGCCTCGTCACCGCCGCCCTCTAGCGCCCGGCGTTCCTCGGCTGCGGTCGATCATGATCCATATCCCGATCCGTGTCGTTTCGAGGCCCGATTGCGACACGCGACGGGATGTGGATCATCGCCGGTGGCGGGATATCCCTGGGAGGCCCGGTTCTGCGTCATGTAGTATTCGCTGGGCGCTTCCCTCGGGGCGCGCCATGCGGGCGTAGCTCAATGGTAGAGCCTCAGTCTTCCAAACTGATTACGGGAGTTCGATTCTCCTCGCCCGCTCCACATGTGAGGCCCAGGTCACTGACCTGGGCCTCATCGCTTCTGTCAGGCGGAATTGCGACGGCTAGAGCGCGGCGACGAACTCGCGAATGTCGCCGACGTAGAGATCGGTCGCCTCGTGGGCGGCGTAGTGGCCACCGGCGTTGCGCGGACCGCCCTTCGGGAGCCCGGCGTCGTACTTGCGCCAGTGGACGACGTTCGCGTGGTCGCGCTCGACGAGCGGGCGGATCGACTGGAAGTCGCCGGCGAAGATGGCCACGCCCAGCGGTGCGGTCGTCGGGCCGTCCGGCTTCTCCTCGGTGTGGGCGTCTTCGTAGTAGAAGCGGATCGCCGAGCCGGAGGTGCCGGTCAGCCAGTAGATCGCGGTGTTGGCGATGACGAAGTCCGCGTCGAGCGACTCGCCCATGAGCTGGGCGTTCCAGGCGAGCAGCCCCACCGGGGAGTCGGCCAGCGCGAACGCGAGGGTCTGCGGCTGCTGCGAGTGCAGGGTGTTGAACGAGAACATGTTCTCGTAGAACCACTGCAGATGCTGGAGGGCGGCGTAGTCCTCCGGGCCGAACGTCGCGAACTCCGCGGCGTCGCCGGAAGGGAACGAGAACGCCTGCGTCACGTGGACGCCGATCACCTTCTCGGGGGCGACGCGACCCATCTCGGGCGCGATCATCGAACCGGCGTCGTTGCCCGCCGCGACGTAGCGCTCGTAACCGAGGCGGTCCATCAGCTCGACCCAGGCTCGCGTGGTGCGGAAGCGGTTCCAGCCCGCCGAGCGGGTCGGGCCGGAGAAGCCGAAGCCGGGCAGCGACGGAATCACCAGGTGGAGGGCGGGGACCGACTCGTCGGCGGGGTTCGTCAGCGGCTCGATGACGTCCAGGAACTCGACGATCGATCCGGGCCAGCCGTGCGTGAGGATCATCGGCGTCGCGTCCTCGCGCGGGGAGCGTACGTGGAGGAAGTGGATGTCCTCCCCGTCGATCTCGGTCACGAACTGCGGGTACGCGTTCAGCCGAGCCTCCAGCGCCCGCCAGTCGAACGCCGTCCGCCAGTGCTCGACGAGGGTGCGTACGCGGTTGTCGGTCATGCCGTAGGAGCCGTCGGCGTCCGGCAGCTCGTTCGGCCAGATGATCCGGTCGAGGCGGGTGGCGAGATCGTCCAGCTGCGCCTGCGGGACGTCGATGCGGAAGGGGCGGATCGCGGTCATGTCTGCCTCCACGTGGAGCGGAATCTTTCGTTCCGTTCAAGCATAACAGAACGGAACGATCCGTTCCAGTAAAATGTCGCAGGTTTCTGACCGAAGCGAGGTGGGCCGCCGAAGAGCTCCGGCGGCCCCAACGTCTAGCAGTAGAGGTTGGCGCCCGCGGTCGTCCCGAGGATCTGGACGAACTGCTGGTACGCGGTGACGCGGCTCTGCACCTGGCCGGGGTTGCCGCCGTTGCATTCGAGTGAGCCGTTGATGCTGCGGATGGTCTCGCCGAAGCCCGCTCCCGTGACCATGGCGTTGTGCGGTGTCATGGTCCCCGGCCCGGTCTGGGTGTTCCAGTACCAGAGCGCCGTACGCCAGGCGACCGCCGCGTCGGTCTCGACGAGCCACGGGTTGGTGAGCAGCGGGAGGCCGAGCGCGTCCCCGGCGGCCTTGTAGTTGAAGTTCCAGCTCAGCTGGATCGGGCCGCGGCCGTAGTAGTTCGCCGCGCCGGCCGGGCAGCCGTATGGCTGGCTCAGGTCGCAATATGTGCCCCGGTTGATCTCCGTGATGTAGACGAGTCCACCGGTCTCATGGCTGACGTTGGCGAGGAACGCCGCGGCTTCCTGCCGGCGTACGGTGTCGGTGCCCGTCGTGGCGAACGCCGGGTAGGAGCTGAGCGCCGCGACGAGTCCCTGGTAGGTGTAGAAGCCGTTGCGGCTCGGGAACATCTGAGTGAACTGGGCCTCGGTGACGACGAAGCCGCCCGGGTTGGTCGGCGGGGGAGTGGTGCCACCGCCGCTGCACGCGTACGGGTCCCAGTACCAGGTGCTGATCGTGGGGTCGTAGCCCGGATTGCCGTGTTCGGCGATGTAGTAGTTGCCGTTGGTGTAGCGGACGATGGCACCGGTGTCGTACCACGTGCCCGCCGTCCAATTCGGATACGTGCAGGTGCCCGGCGACGGCGTCGATCCGCCGCAGGTTCCCTGATCGGCCCAGACGTCGGCGGCGCCGGGGGTTTCGTTCTGCGTCCACCACTTGGCCCGCCAGTTGTGGCCGTTGTGGGAGGCTGTCATCCCGCCGGTGTAGACCGCTGACGACTGCCACGGCGTAACGCAGTCCGCCGCTGTGGCCGGGCCGGCGGGCAGCATCGCCACCACTGCGCCGGCGATCGTGATCATGAGTGTCGCCGCCAAGACGCGTACGCGCGACATCGAGGCTCCTTCCCGCAGGGATATATCAATGCGCATACGTTACATGCTTTTAGCAAAGTGTCCTAACAGTTCTTGGCGCGAAGTACGGCTGAAGCGGCGTCTGCGGCTCTATGTCACCAATTAGTGGTGGATGTGAGGAATGACAGGACGCGCATCTCGTCGTCGGCCGATGGTTCCCCTGGATGAAGCTCATCCCAGATCGGAGGAAACATGTCCAGAAGAGTTCGTCGGCTCGCGACGGTCGCGATGGGGGCGGCCGTGCTCCTTCTCGCCGCAGGCCCGGCGTACGCCCATGAATGCGTGAACGCCAGCAAGAAGAATCAGGCAGCCGGAGTGCAGATCGTCATCAACGCGGACACCGGGGAGGCCGTGTGGGTGTCGAACGGGCTCCAGCATCGCATCGACCAGGGTCTGGTCAACCCCGACACCGGCGAGGGCTTCTCCGGTCTGGTCGGCTTCGACCTCAACGGCGACGCCGTGGCCGACGTGAGCACCTTCATCGTCGGGCCGGAGATGGAGATTCCGGAGCAGGCGCAGTTCAACGGACCGGCCTGTCGCGGAATCACGAATATCGAGATCTTCTTCAGTCAGTGCGTGTCCTTCTGAGGCCGATCGAGGCGGCCATTTCGTGATCTGTCCCGGCGAAGAGCCCGGGTTCGGCACCGCGCCGGACCCGGGCTCATTTCGTTGCGGGCGGCCTGTCTGTCGTGGACGGGCCTTCGAGGACCGGCCTCGTAACCCAACCGTTACCGAATTCCCGTTGACCGTGAGCCAGGTCACGGCAAAAGATGTGAGCGTTAACAACCCCCTTCTACCTCTGGAAACCTCTCCCACCGCGCACAAATGTGAGCGTTAACATCCCCCGTTCCTGAGGAGTGCCATGAAGATCGCGAAGCTGGCTGTCGCAGCGGCCGGCCTGCTCGTCGCGGCGGGCCTGGCGGCCTGCGGCGACACCACGAAGACGGTCGACCAGCAGTCGAGCGGCGGCGCCGCCGGTGCGCTGGTCGGCGTCACGATGCCCACCAAGTCCTCGGAGCGGTGGATCCACGACGGCGAGAACCTCAAGAGCCAGCTCGAGGCGCTCGGCTACAAGGTGGACCTCCAGTACGCCGAGAACGACATCCCGACGCAGGTCAACCAGATCGAGAACCAGATCACCAAGGGCGCGAAGCTGCTGATCGTCGCGTCGATCGACGGCACCGCGCTGACCACACAGTTGCAGGAGGCGGCCGACAAGAAGATCCCCGTGATCGCGTACGACCGGCTCATCCGCAAGTCGCCGAACGTGGACTACTACGCCACCTTCGACAACTACAAGGTCGGCGTACAGCAGGCGACCTCGCTGCTCGTCGGGCTGGGCCTGAAGAAGCAGGACGGCACCGACGGCACGGCCAAGGGCCCGTTCAACATCGAGCTGTTCGCCGGGTCGCCGGACGACAACAACGCCACGTTCTTCTTCAACGGCGCGATGGACACCCTCAAGCCGTACATCGACAAGGGGACGCTGGTCGTGAAGAGCGGCGAGACCGACTTCAAGACGGTCGCGATCCTGCGCTGGGACCCGGCGACGGCCCAGCGGCGCATGGAGGACCTGCTCACCAAGACCTACTCGAAGGGCGCGAAGGTCCAGGGCGTGCTGTCGCCCTACGACGGTCTGTCCATCGGCATCCTGTCGGCGTTGAAGAGCAACGGCTACGGCACCGCCGGGCAGGCGTACCCGATCGTCACCGGTCAGGACGCCGAGGTGGCCTCGGTGAAGTCGATCATCGCCGGTGAGCAGTACGCGACGATCTACAAGGACACCCGCGAACTGGCGAAGGTCACGGTCAAGATGGCCGACGCGGTCCTCAAGGGCGGCAAGCCCGAGGTCAACAACACCAAGGACTACGACAACGGCGTGAAGGTCGTCCCGTCCTACCTGCTCGAGCCGGTGGTGGTCTACAAGGACAACTACCAGAAGGCGCTCATCGACACCGGCTACTACACGGCCGACCAGCTCAAGTAGCACGACCGTCCGGCCGGGCCGCCGCGCGCGGCCCGGCCGAGGGCCGGGCGGGAGCAAGCACGAGCAAGGGAGACCCACGTGATCCTGCAGATGCGGGACATCACCAAGACGTTCCCCGGTGTCACCGCGCTGTCCGACGTCAACCTGACGGTACGCCGGGGCGAGATCCACGCGATCTGCGGTGAGAACGGCGCCGGCAAGTCGACGCTGATGAAAGTGCTGTCCGGGGTGTACCCGCACGGCTCCTACTCGGGCGACATCGTCTTCGATGGAGAGCCGTGCCGGTTCTCCGACATCCGGGGCAGCGAGCGGCGCGGCATCGTCATCATCCACCAGGAGCTGGCGTTGTGCCCGAACCTCTCGATCGAGGAGAACATCTTCCTCGGCAACGAGCGGGCCAGGAACGGCGTCATCGACTGGATGCGTACGCACGCCGAGGCGGCCGCGCTGCTCGAACGGGTCGGCCTGACCGAGCATCCGGCGACGCTCGCCATGGATCTCGGGGTCGGCAAGCAGCAGTTGGTCGAGATCGCCAAGGCGCTGTCCAAAGAGGTCCGGCTGCTGATCCTCGACGAGCCGACCGCCGCGCTGAACGACGAGGACTCCGCGCATCTGCTGGATCTGCTGCGGGGCCTGCGCGACGAGGGCATCACCTGCGTGATCATCTCGCACAAGCTCAACGAGATCGAGGCGATCGCCGACTCCGTGACGATTCTCCGGGACGGCCGCACGATCGAGACGCTCGACATGAAGCGCGACAACGTCACCGAGGACCGCATCATCTCGGGCATGGTCGGCCGCGACCTGGAGCACCGGTTCCCCGAGCACGAGCCCAACATCGGCGACGAGGTGCTGCGGATCGAGGACTGGACCGTGCACAGCCCGACCCAGCACGGCCGGGTGGTCGTCGAGGGCGCGAACCTCAGCCTGCGGCGCGGCGAGATCGTCGGGCTGGCCGGGCTGATGGGGGCCGGCCGCACCGAGCTGGCGATGAGCGTGTTCGGGCGCAGTTACGGCATCGGCATCTCCGGCCGCGTCTACAAGGACGGCCGCGAGATCCACCTGCGGACGGTGCGGGAGGCGATCCGCCACGGCATCGCGTACGCGACGGAAGACCGCAAGCGCTACGGCCTCAACCTGATCGAGGACATCAAGCGCAACGTGTCGGCGGCCGCGCTGACGAAGCTGGCCACCCGGGGCTGGATCCACGAGAACGAGGAGTACCGAGTCGCCACCGAGTTCCAGGCGAGCATGAACATCAAGGCTCCCACCGTCTCGGCGATCACCGGCAAGCTCAGCGGCGGCAACCAGCAGAAGGTCGTGCTGTCGAAGTGGCTGTTCACCGACGCCGACGTGCTGATCCTCGACGAGCCCACCCGGGGCATCGACGTCGGGGCCAAATACGAGATCTATTCGATCATCAACCAGATGGCCGACCAGGGCAAAGCGGTGTTGGTGATCTCCTCCGAGCTGCCCGAGCTGCTCGGCATCTGTGATCGCGTCTACGCGATGTCGGCCGGCCGGATCACCGGCGAGGTCACCCGCGCCGAGGCGACTCCGGAGCGGCTCATGCAGTACATGACCAAGGTGAAGGAGCAATAGTCACCATGACCAGCGTCGGCCCTACGACCGGCCCGAGCACCGCCGTCGCGGTGGTGCCGGAACTTCAGGCCGCGGCACCGGACCGATTCGGTGGCCGGCTCTTCACGGCGAACCTTCGCCAGAACGGCATCTACATCGCGTTCGCGCTGATCATCGCGCTCTTCGAGATCCTCACGCACGGCGATCTGCTGACTCCGCAGAACGTGTCCAACCTGGTGGTGCAGAACTCCTACATCCTGATCCTGGCGATCGGGATGATCCTGATCATCATCTCCGGGCACATCGACCTGTCCGCCGGTTCGGTGGTGGCCGTGACGGGCGCGATCTCGGCCATGCTGATGGTGAACAACCACGTGCCGTGGCCGCTCGCCATCCTCGTCACGCTCGCCGCCGGTGCCCTCATCGGGGCCTGGCAGGGCTACTGGGTGGCGTACTTCGGGATTCCGGCCTTCATCGTGACGCTGGCCGGCATGCTCATCTTCCGGGCGCTGACCATGTCGGTGCTGGGCAACCAGGGCGTCGGCCCGTTCCCCGACGAGGTGCGGACGATCGCGAACGGCTTCATGCCGACCTACCTGGGCAACATCGGGCTCGGCCCGCTCGACGGCGCCGACCTGTTCACCCTCCTCATCGGCGTGGCGCTCGTCGCCGGGTTCATCGCGACGCAGTGGCGCAGCCGGGCCGGCCGGGCCCGCTACGGGCAGTCCGTCGAGCCGATCGCGCTGTTCATCGCGAAGATCGTCATCGCCACCGTCGTGGTCATGTTCGTCATCGTCCAGCTCGCCCGGTTCAAGAACCTGCCGTGGGTGTTGGTGCTGCTCGCGGTGCTCGTGCTGGCGTACTCGCTGTTGACGAACCGGGCCGTGTTCGGCCGCCACGTCTATGCGATCGGCGGCAACCTCAACGCCGCCACGCTCTCCGGCATCAAGGTCAAGTCGGTCACCTTCTGGCTGTTCGTCAACATGGGCGTAC
Source organism: Hamadaea sp. (assembly GCA_013361475.1). Lineage (GTDB taxonomy): Bacteria > Actinomycetota > Actinomycetes > Mycobacteriales > Micromonosporaceae > Hamadaea. The sequence goes on along the minus strand of JABFYB010000664.1, from coordinate 5,254 downwards.
TCGCCGCCGTGGCCGGCATCGTCTTCGCCGGGCGGCTCAACCAGGCCGGTCCGACCGCCGGCGACGGGTTCGAACTGGACGCCATCGCGGCGGCGTTCATCGGCGGCGCCGCCGTCCAAGGTGGCGTCGGCAAGGTCGTCGGCGCGATCACCGGTGGTCTCATCATGGGCGTCATCAACAACGGCATGTCGCTCATCGGGGCACCCACCGAGCAGGTGATGCTCTTCAAGGGCCTCGTGCTGCTGGCGGCGGTCGCGTTCGACGTCTTCGCCAAGCGCAGAGCCGGAGCTGCGCGCTGACCACGGCGTACGCAGAGCCACGTAAGATCACGACGGGTGAAGTTCGGGGGAGGGCGGGAGACGATGGCAGAGCAGCAGCCGCCGGTCATGGCCGACGTCGCCAAGCTGGCCGGGGTCTCCCACCAGACCGTCTCCCGAGTCCTCAACGACCATCGCAACGTGCGGCCGGAGACGCGGTCGCGGGTGCTCGCGGCGATCGAGGAGCTGGGCTACCGGCCCAATTCCGCCGCGCGCACGCTCGTCACCCGCAAGTCGCAGACGCTCGGCGTGGTCAGCTTCGACACCACCCTCTACGGGCCGGCCTCGATGTTGTACGGGATCGAGCAGGCGGCCCGATCGGCGAACTACTTCGTCAGCATCGCCAGCCTCCGCTCGATCGATCGCGGGTCGCTTCTGGACGCCGTCGGGCGGCTGCGCGATCAGGCCGTCGAGGGGATCGTGGTGATCGCCCCGCAGACCCCCGTGGCCGGTGCGTTGGCGGTCGCTGCGTCCGGCGTACCACTTGTCGGAGTAGCTTGCGGCGTCTCGGAGAACGTGCCGACCGTCGGCATCGACCAGCGCGGCGGCGGCGAGCTGGTCACGCGGCACCTGCTGGAGCGCGGGCACCGCACGGTGCACCACGTGGCCGGGCCGCTCGACTGGCTGGACGCCGTGGGCCGGCTGGAAGGCTGGCGCGCGGAGCTGAAGCGCGCCGGGGCGCCGGTGCCCGAGCCGGAGCAGGGCGACTGGAGTGCCGAGTCCGGGTACGCCGCGGGCCGGCGGCTGGCCGCGGACCCCGAGGTGACCGCGGTCTTCTGCGCCAACGACCACATGGCCTTGGGACTGTTGCGTGCGTTCCACGAGGCCGGCCGGTCGGTGCCGGGGGACGTGAGCGTGGCCGGCTTCGACGACATCCCCGAGACCACGTTCTTCCAGCCGCCGCTGACGACGGTACGACAAGACTTCGGCGAGCTGGGCCGGTTGTCGCTGGGCCTGCTGGTGGACCGGCTGGCCGACGGCGCATCCGGCCCGCCACAGCATGTCGAGCTGCCGCCGACGCTGATCATCCGCGAGAGCACCCGCTAAGAGCCCCCGACCCCTCCAGAGGACTGCCATGAATGTTAACGCTCACAGTTATGATGACCGCTTCGTCGTCGGCGTGGACTTCGGAACGCTGTCCGGCCGGGCCGTCGTCGTCCGGGTGTCCGACGGCGCCGAGTTGGGCACCGGCGTCCACGAGTACGCCCACGGCGTGATCGAGCGCGAGCTGCCCGGCACCGGTCAGAAGCTGCCGCCGGACTGGGCGTTGCAGAGCCCGCAGGACTGGCTGGACGTGCTGCGGATCGCCGTTCCGGCGGCGCTGGCCGACAGCGGAGTCGATCCGCGGCAGGTGATCGGCATCTCGACCGACTTCACCGCGTGCACCGTGCTGCCGACCACTGTGGACGGTACGCCGCTCTGTGAGCTGCCGGAGCTGGCCGGCCGCCCGCATGCCTGGCCGAAACTCTGGAAGCACCACGCCGCCCAGAAGCAGGCGGATCGGATCAACCGGCTGGCGCACGAGCGGGGCGAGCCGTGGATCGCGCGCTACGGCGGCAAGATCTCCTCGGAATGGCAGTACGCCAAGGCGCTCCAGGTCCTCGAAGAGGACCCGTTCGTGTATGAGCGGGCCGAGCGGTGGATCGAGGCGGCCGACTGGATCGTCTGGCAGCTGACCGGGATCGAGAGCCGCAACGCCTGCACCGCCGGGTACAAGGGCATCTTCCAGGACGGCAGTTATCCGTCGCGCGAGTACCTCGGGGCGCTGCATCCGTCCTTCGCCGACTTCACCACGAAATTGGGAGACGTCCTGAGCCCGCTCGGCGGCCGGGTCGGTGGGCTCGTCGACATCGGGACCGGCCTGCCGACCGGGATCGCGGTCGCGACCGGCAACGTCGACGCCCACGTCACCGCACCGGCGGCGCAGGCGGTCGAGAACGGCCGGCTCCTCGCGATCATGGGCACCTCCACCTGCCACGTCCTCAACGGCTCGACCCTGGTCGACGTGCCCGGCATCTGCGGCGTCGTCGACGGCGGGATCACCGCCGGCTCCTACGGCTATGAGGCCGGGCAGAGCGCGGTCGGCGACATCTTCGCCTGGTGGCTGCGGACCGGGGTGCCGGTCGCGTACCACCAGGAGGCGGCCGACCGTGGTGAATCGCTGCACGACCTGCTCGGCCGCAAGTCCGCCGAACAGCCCGTCGGCGCGCACGGCCTCGTCGCGCTGGACTGGATGGGCGGCAACCGCTCCATCCTGGTCGACCACGACCTCTCCGGCATCGTCGCCGGGCTCACCCTCGCCACCCGGCCCGAAGAGGTCTACCGGGCGCTGCTGGAGGCGACGGCGTTCGGGACGCGGGTGATCGTCGAGAACTTCGAACGGCACGGAGTCCCGGTCACCGAGTTCATCGTCGCGGGCGGGCTCAAGCAGAACGCGCTGCTCCTGCAGATCTACGCCGACGTGCTGCGCCGCCCGGTCTCGGTCGCCCGCTCCGACCAGGGCCCCGCCCTCGGATCGGCCATCCACGCGGCGGTCGCGGCCGGGGCGTACCCGGACGTGCCGACCGCCGCCCAGGCGATGGGCGGCGTCGAGACCGCGGCGTACCAGCCGAATCCGGCCAACGCCGACGTCTACGACCAGCTCTTCGCCGAATACCGCCTGCTCCACGACACCTTCGCCGGTCAAGGCCTGCTCCACCGGCTGCGGGAGATCCGCAACACCGCCCTCACCCCGATCTCGGCCCTCACGGCCGCGGAAGGAACGCTCCGATGAGTCTTCAGCTGGTCCGCCGAGAGGTGTGTGAGCTGCACGCCGAACTCGTCCGCTACGGACTCGTCGTGTGGACCGCGGGGAACGTGTCGGCCCGCGTACCGGGCGCCGACCTGATGGTGATCAAGCCGTCCGGCGTCGGGTACGAGGAGTTGACGCCGCAGAACATGGTGGTCTGCGACCTGGACGGGAACCTGGTCGAGGGCGACTTCGCGCCGTCCAGCGACACGGCCGCGCACGCGTACGTCTATCGGCATCGGCCGGACGTCGGCGGGGTCGTGCACACCCACTCCACGTACGCCAGTGCCTGGGCCGCCCGCGGCGAGCCGGTGCCCTGCGTCCTGACGGCGATGGCGGACGAGTTCGGCGGCGAGATCCCGGTCGGCCCGTTCGCCCTGATCGGCGGGGACGACATCGGGCGCGGCATCGTCGAGACCCTCGACGGCCACCGCTCCCCGGCCGTGCTGATGCGCAACCACGGCGTGTTCACCATCGGGCGTACCGCGAAGGCCGCCGTCAAGGCGGCGGTGATGACGGAGGACGTCGCCCGCACGGTCCACCTCGCCCGCGCGTACGGCGAACCCGTTCCCATCGACGGCAAGGACGTCGATGCCTTGTACGACCGGTACCAGAACGTCTACGGCCAGCGATCCACAACGGACGGAGCGATTGTGAGATGACGACACCCGACTACCGCATCTGGTTCCTGACCGGCAGCCAGGGCCTCTACGGTCCGGAGACCCTGCAGCAGGTGGCCGAGCAGTCCCAGCAGATCGCCCGCGCGCTGGCCGAGCGGTTGCCCGCGACACTGGAGTGGCGACCGGTGCTCACCGACGCCGCCGACATCCGCCGCGTGATGCTGGAGGCCAACGCCGACGACTCCTGCGTCGGGGTGATCGCCTGGATGCACACCTTCTCCCCGGCGAAGATGTGGATCACCGGCCTGGACGCCCTGGCCAAGCCGCTGCTGCATCTGCATACGCAGGCCAACCAGGACCTGCCGTGGGCGACCATCGACATGGACTTCATGAACCTGAACCAGGCGGCGCACGGCGACCGCGAGTTCGGCTACATCCAGTCCCGGCTGGGGGTGGCCCGCAAGACGGTCGCCGGTCACGTCGACGACCCGTCGGTGGCCGAGCGGATCAGCACCTGGGCCCGGGCCGCCACCGGCGCCTTCGAGATGAAGACCCTGAAGCTGGCCCGGTTCGGCGACAACATGCGCGACGTGGCGGTGACCGAGGGGGACAAGGTCGAGGCCCAGCGCCGCTTCGGGGTCTCGGTGAACACGTACGGCGTCAACGATCTCGTCGCCGTCGTCGACGCGGTCGAGGACTTCCGGATCAGCGAGCTGGTCAAGGAGTACGAGGCCACCTACCGGGTGGCCGAAGCCCTCCGGGTCGGGGGGGAGCGCCACGATTCGCTCCGGTACGCCGCCCGCATCGAGCTGGGTCTGCGTGATTTCCTGACGGCCGGCGGTTTCCGGGCGTTCACGACGAACTTCGAGGACCTCGGCGGGCTGCGGCAACTGCCGGGCCTCGCCGTCCAGCGCCTGATGGCCGACGGGTACGGCTTCGGTGGCGAAGGCGACTGGAAGACCTCGGTCCTCGTCCGCACCCTCAAGACGGCGGCGGCCGGGCTGCCGGGCGGCACGTCCTTCATGGAGGACTACACGTACCACCTGGCACCCGGGCAGGAGCTGGTCCTCGGCGCGCACATGCTGGAGGTCTGTCCCTCGATCGCCGGCACCATGCCGACCTGCGAGATCCACCCGCTGTCCATCGGCGGGCGCGAAGACCCGGTCCGGCTCGTCTTCGACGCCCAGCCCGGTCCGGCCGTCGTCGCCGGGCTGGCTGACATGGGCGATCGGTTCCGCCTGGTAGCGAACGAGATCGACGTCGTGCCGCCGCCCCAGCCGTTGCCCAAGCTGCCCGTGGCGCGCGCGGTGTGGCGGCCTCGGCCCGATCTGCGTACGTCGGCCGAGGCGTGGCTGACGGCAGGCGCACCGCACCACACGGTCTTCTCCGCGGCGGTCGGCGTCGACCTGCTCGCCGACCTCGCCGAGATGACCGGGGTCGAGCTGCTCGTCATCGACGCCGACACCACCATGCGGCAGTTCACCAAGGAACTGCGCTGGAACCAGGCCTACTACCGCCTGGCCGCCGGC
>JABFYB010000662.1 GCA_013361475.1 Hamadaea sp. | reverse complement strand
GGATGCGCTCCTCGAGCCGTTCCCGGGGCAGCTTGCCGGTGGGCGTGGGACCGGTCAGCCAGGAGTGCGCCATCCGGGGAGGATAGTGGGGTGGACTACTACGTGATCAACGGGGTTGAGCTGCACGCCGAGGAGTTCGTGCTGGCCGACGACCACACCGCCGTCGCGATCGACTGCACGTCCGCGGAGACGGCGCTTCGCATCCGCCGCGAGCCGGCGCTGGCGCGATCGATCTCCCGCGATGACGCCGCGGCGGCGTTCGGCACGCTCCCGGCGCGCCTACCCGACCGGCATCAGCTGCCGTCCGCGCCGCTCGTGCTGACTGAGGCGGAACCCTTGTACCGTACGCTTTTCGCCGGTCGCCCGTCCTCTATGGAGGCACTGATCGCCGCGTGGGCGATGGCTCCGTCGGACGAACCCCGGGTGGCCGGAGTGGCGCGCCGTGGGAATGCGCAGTGGCGGCTGCGCGACGTCGGCCCGGGTGTCGCCTGGGCGGTCGACCTGAGCGCTCCACCGGAGCTCGCCGCCGATCTGCTGCCGGAGATCCGGGCGACCGGACGCCGCTTCGGGCTGATCCCGGTCACGGTCGAACGATTCTCCTGACGGCGTGTCTGACGCCACCGTCGCCGACCCCGTGCCGTTAGGTGATCGGAGGTAATCATCCGAAACGGGGTTTTCATTATGTATCGTTCCTTACGCCGGGTCGCTGGTATGGCGTTCGCCCTGCTCTGTCTGGGATCAGTCCTGCCGGCCACGCCCGCCGGCGCCCAACCGGCGACGCCGAGACAGGACTCGGCCATCGTCCTGCCCGGTGCCACCTCGGCCGAAGGCATCGCCCGCGGTGCCGGGAACACCTTCTTCGCCGGGGACCTGTTCGCGGGCGACATCTATCGCGGGAACGTGCAGACCAAGACCGCGGCGCTGTTCATCGACGCGCCCACCGGCCGGATGGCTCTGGGCATGAAGGCGGACCTTCCGCACCAGCTGTTGTTCGTGGCGGGCGGATTCACCGGGCACGCTTACGTCTACGACATCCGGACCCGGGCCACCGTCGCCGACTACACCTTCGGCCCGGCGAACGGCTCGGTCGTCAACGACGTCACGCTGGTGCCGGGCGGCGCCTGGTTCACCGACTCGGTCCAGCCCAAGCTGTACTTCGTACCGGTCGACGCGGCCGGCCGGCCGGGCCCGTTCACGACGCTGACGGTCACCGGCCCGGCGGCCGCCTTGACCGGCGACTTCAACCTCAACGGGATCGCCGCGACGAGGAGCGGCAAGACCCTGATCGTGGCGCATACCGCCAACGCCTCGCTCTACACGGTCGACCCGAAGACGGGCGCCAGCGCACTCATCGCCGGGGTCAGCGTGCCGAACGTCGACGGGATCGTGCTGCGCGGTCACCGCGTCTGGGCGGTGCAGAACTTCTCCAACCAGATCAGCCGGTTCAAGCTCAGCGCGGACTACTCGTCGGGCACGCTGGAGAAGGTCATCACCAGCCCGCTGTTCGAGGTGCCGACCACCGCCGCCCTGTTCGGCGACCGGGTGGCCGCCGTGAACGCCAAGTTCGACACCGGTCTTCCGCCGACCGCCTCGCAGTACGAGGTGGTGGTGACCCGGGCCTGAGGTCACTCGGGGCGGACGATCGAGTCGAGAAGCGTACGCAGTCGCGCGGTGTCGTCGGCGGTCCAGCCGTCCGGCGGCACCAGCGCGGCCCAGCCGTCGGCCACCCCGGAGCCGTAGAGGTGCCCGTGACCCGGTGGGACCTCGTTGGCGAAGGCCAGGTCCAGCATCGTCTGCCAGAACGTGATCCCCGGGTACCACCGCATGCGCTCGGGCACGTCCGGACCCCGGGGACCGTGGAGCCAGGCGGGCGGCCGAATCAGCAGCTCGGGGCTGAACCAGACGACGGGGTCGGAGGAGTTCTGGAGGTACACCACCTTCGGGCGGACCGGGGCGATGGGCGTACGCAGCTCCTCCGCCTCGTCGGCGAACCGCACGACCGATCCGTCGCGGTAGACGGGATCCCAGACGGGCGTGCCGGGGTCGCGATGGCGTACGAGGTCGCCCCAGATCGGGTTGGCGAACGGCGGCCCGACCAGCAGCGCGCCGTCCGTCCCGGCGGCGAGCGCGTCGAGACTCCCGTACGCCGACTCGATCCCGTACGCGCCGAGGCTCTCGCCGAAGACGACGAGCTTGGGCCGGGTCTGCTCGGGCATCGCCGCCCAGCGGTCGTGGACCGCCTCGACGAGTTCCCGGGTGGTCTGGCGGACCTTCTCCTGGTCGACCACGAACGACAGCCAGCTGGGCAGGTAGGAGTACTGCATCGAGACGAGCGCGGTGTCGCCGCCGTGCATGTACTCCAGCGCGTCGGTGACGTTCTCGTCGACCCAGCCGGTGCCGGTCGCGATGACGATGCCGAGCACGGCCCGGGTGAAGGCGTTCGTCCGGTCGAGTTCGCGCAGGGCGAGCTGTGCCCGCTCGTGGGCGGTGGACGCGGAGTCGAGCCCGACGTAGACCCGGATCGGGTCGACGGCCGGGGCGCCGGTGAACGCCGTGATCTGCTGCCGGGTCGGGGCGGTGCCGATGAACGACCGGCCCTGCTTGCCCAGCGCGTCCCAGGCGACGAACGAGTTCGTCCCGCCGGATCGCAGGCCGGACAGCGGCCGGTTGACACCGGGCGCGGTCTCGCCGTTGGTCAGCGAGGCCGCCTGGCTGATGACGTTGAACGTGCCGTCGACGAGGAAGTTCTGCACGATCCCGACCGAGGCGTACGCGACGACGAGGCAGCCCGCCGCGACCGCGATCGGCCGGGGGATCCAGCGCCCGAGCAGCTGGGTGAGGAATCGGGTGATCAGGCGCAGCCCGCGCGCCAATCCGAGCAGTACGCCGAAGGTGGCCAGTCCGACGGCGACGGTCCCGAGGACGTGGTGGACGCGGACCGGCTCCATGTCGAGCCGTTGCCGCAGCGTCTGCTGCCACGAGGCGCCCAGCCAGAGGAACACCGCCAGCGAGATCGGCCCGAGGACGGCCAGTACGCGCCACGCGATGCGGGCCGGCACGAGCGGCGGCCGCCGCCACGCGAGGCGGGCCAGCGCGCCGAGGGTCGCGCCGACGGCGTACCCGGTGGCCGCGGTCAGCCCGCACGCGACCCCTTGCAGCGGCCACGGCCGGGGCAGGAGCGACGGCGTGAGCGCCAAGCAGGCGAAGAGCACGGCCAGCGCGGTGCCCGTCAGGCCCAGCGTCCGCCGGATCAGCCGGGGCCGCGAAGGCGTCCGTTGATCACCGCTCATCCTGATCATGCTAAGTGGTCTAGACAGCTGGTACTGGACAAAGTGGCCGCCATCACTACACACTGCATTTCCCGTAGTGACTCACCCGTTTAAGTGCGGTACTTTGTCGCGCGTGACTCCGACCGTGATCGCGCGGGGCGATCAGCTCCGGGCCGCTGCCAAGGAACTCCGCGAAGAAGTGGGACCTGGCCTCAAGGCGGCGCACGAGAAGATTCGGGACGACGCCACCGAGGGCGGCTTCGGGCCGACCGCGGCTCCGGCGGCTCAGCAGTTCCTGAGCGCGTGGCGAGCCGAGCTGAAGGCCGTCCTCGACGCGGTCGAACAGCTCGCCGGCTCGCTGGAGCAGGCCGCGGCCGGATACGACGCCGCCGACAAGACCGCGTCCAACCGCGTCCACAATCTCCGATGACAGGGGCGGTGACCGCATGAGCGAGCGCGAGACGGCCGCCAAGCTGGCGGGGCTGAAGAACGACATCCACTCCAGCTACGGCTTCTGGGGCGCCGACGACCTGGAGGACGCGGTCAACGACGCCTTGGGCGTGGCCGGGCCCCCGGGGCAGCCGAGCACGATCTCGTCCACATCAGACGCCGTACGCAACGCCCACATCGACGTCGACAAGGCGCTCACCGTGGTGCAGAAGCTGCGCAAGGCGAAGCTGCCGGAGGCGTGGAGCGGCGAGGCGCACGTGGCCGCCGACTGCGCGCTGCAGGCGCTCGAGCGGGAGCTGGAACGGGTCGGCGACGCGTTCTACGAGGCCCGGGGCGTGTTCTTCGAGCACGCGCAGACCTTGGCCGACGCGCAGAAGACCGACGCGCATGGCATGGGGCCGCTGGAGAGCGCCCGGGACAAGCTGCGCGGCCACACCGGCTGGTTCACCTACGACGGCGACGCCGTCACAGCCGCCCACCACGAGGCGATGGCCGGCATCGACGACCGCAGCAAGGCGGCCGACCAGGCCCGGGACGCCGCCGAGCGGGCCGAGAAGCTGCTGCGCGACCTGGCGGGCGCGGCTCGGCTGTCGCATCTGTCCGGCTCCAGCCTCGACCCGATCAGCGAGCTGGCGATCGCCGACGCGGGCGGCGGCGGTGACGCCGACGAGCTGATCCTGACGCCGCTCATGGCCGACCGGGCCCGGGAGGCGATCGACAAACTGTCCCCGGAGGACCGCAAGAAGCTCGACGCGCTGCTCGCCGGAGCCAAGTCGCCGGACGAGCAGGCGTACATCCTCAAGGCGATGGCCGCCGGCTATCCGATGGACAAGGTCGCCGAGTTCGACAAGCTGATCCACGACCACGGCGACGACCCCCAGTGGCTGCACGAGCACCTGGCTCCGCTCGACGTCAGCGACGCCTCGAACGACACGCGCGGCCAGCACACCGACACCTTGACCATGGGCAGGGAATGGACGCAGGGGCAGTACCCGACCTGCGTGGCCTCGTCCAACGTGATGGCCCGCAGCCAGGTCGACCCGTTGTACGCGCTCCAGCTGACCACGGGCGGGCATCCCGGCGATCCGGCGTACGACAATCCGGACGCGTTCGCCCAGCGACTGCGCGACGAGCAGGAGCGGGTCTACGACGACGGCCGCAACTGGACCCAGAAGCTGCCGCTGATCGGGTCGGACGGGATGAACTCGGGTCAGTCGGAGTCGATCGCCAACCAGAACGTCGCCCCGCACACCGGGGTCGAATACGACAACCACGACCTCGACAACGCCGACGACCGCCGCGACGCGCTGCGCAAGGCCGAACAGGCCGTGGACCAGGGCGTACCGGTGCCGTTCGCGTCCCGCGACAGCAGTGGCGGCCATGAGATGCTGATCGTCGGGCACGACGGCGACATGGTGCAGATCTACAACCCGTGGGGCTACACCGTCTGGGTCAACGAGGACGACTTCATCAACGGGCACATGGAAGCCGTGCAGCAGGGCGTACCCACGACGCCGGCCACCATCCGGCTGCCGAAGTAAGGACGAGCGATGCAGCGCAGCCACCCCACCCGCGGCCACGAAACCCGCACCGACGCCGAGCTGCTCGGCCTGGACGTGCCCGAACTGCTGCGCTCCGGCCTGCCCCAGGATCCCAAGTTGTACGCCGAGGGCGCGATCGCGGCGGCGCTGGCGGCCGACCGGCTGGGTGTCCTGCCCCGGTCGATCACCTTCCTGGCCGAGATCGTCCGGCGCGGCGGCCTCGAGTACGCCCGCTCGCTGCCCGAGCCGTTGCCGGAGCCGGAGCAGGCCGCCCTGGTCGGGTCGTGGCTCGACGCGGCGGCCGAGGTGCGGTGGGCGGATGCCTTCGAAGGCGGCGACGCCGTCGCGCGGTGGCTCGACGCCGTCGCCGTGGTGCTCAGCTCCCGACGGTCACAGACCAGCTGACCGTCGACGACGCGGCGCGGCGGCGGTCGTTGTCGCAGCCCTGGAAACAGTTGGTGAGCTTGATCGTGGTGGTGCCGGGGGCCTTGGCCTTGAAGGTGATCAGCCGTTCACCGGCGCCACCCCCGTCGGCCGGGCCGAAGATGCGGTCCGACAGGCTGTCGGCGACCAGGGTCGACCCGACCTGCTCGGCGATCGCCGGGTCGGCGACGGTGGCGGACCAGTTGTCGCCCACCGACGCGCCCCGGTCACGGACGACGAGGGTGAAGACCGATCCGTCGGAGACCGCCACCGCGGAGTGGCCGGCGTCGTACTGGTCGCCGTAGGTCACCTTGCGATAGACGGCCACGCCGCCGACCACCGCGCCCACCAGAACCACCGCCGCCACCAAGGACCACACGAGCCAGCGTCGCATCGGGGCACTATAGCGAAGCGACCGCGCCCGTTCAGGGGCGCAGCCCGGCCAGCACGAAGTCGGCCAGCTCGTCGGCGATCTCGACCGCCTTCTTCGGCCCGTCCGGACGGAACCAGGTGGGCATCGAGGTGTTCACCCCGAAGATCGCCCAGGAGATCACCTCCGGCGACGCGTACGCCGCGAAGACGCCGGACTCCTGCGCGTCCCGGATGATTCCGCGAACGGTGTCCTGGTAGCGCCGCCACTCCGCGCGCAGGGTCTGCCAGCGGTCCTCGTCGAGCCGGGAGGCTTCACGGGAGAACACGGCGACCGCGCGGGAGTTCTCCGACGTGGTCTCGGCCAGCGATCGGATGATCTCGCGCAGCGTCGTGGCGGGGTCGGCTCCCTGAGCGACGATCGCGTCCAGGCGGGCCAGCTGGTCGGTGAGCAGCGAATGGTAGATCTCGAAGAGGAGGTCTTCCTTCGCGCCGAAGTAGTGGTAGAGCGCGCCCTTGGTGACCCCCGCCCGGGTCACGACCTGCTGGACCGAGGTGGCGTCGTACCCGTTCGCCGCGAACAGCTCCACCGCGCAGGCGAGAATGCGTTCGCGGACCATGCGCACATCAGAGCGCAGCCCCGGGTCCGATGTCAATTCCGACCGGTCGGTATGCCGCTCGGACCACCGCGTCAGGAGGCGTGTGCCGGCACCGCGGGCGAGTCGATCGCAAGATCGCCGCCGCGAGCGTCCACCACCACCCGGGATCCGGGGCCGACCCGCCCGTCGAGCAGCATCTCCGACAGCCGGTTGTCGACCTCCCGCTGAATCGTGCGCCGCATCGGCCGGGCCCCGTACGCCGGTTCGAAGCCGTGCGCGACCAGCCACTTGATCGCGTCCCGGGTGAACTCCACGGTGACGTCCTGCGCCCGCATCTTCCGCCGGGTCTGCTCCAGCATGAGGTCGGTGATCTGTTCGAGCTGCTCCTCGTCCAGCCGGTGGAAGATGACGATCTCGTCGATCCGGTTGAGGAACTCGGGACGGAGCTGGTCACGCAGCCGCCGCAGGACCTGGTCGCGGATCCGCTCCTCGGCCCGTCCGCCGACCTCGCCGTCGGCGGTGAAGCCGAGCCCGGGGCCTTCGGCGGTGATGAACTCCGAGCCGAGGTTGCTGGTCATGATGAGCACGGTGTTCTTGAAACTGACCGTACGCCCCTGGGAGTCGGTCAGCCGCCCGTCGTCGAGCACCTGCAGCAGCAGGTTGAACACGTCCGGGTGCGCCTTCTCGATCTCGTCCAGCAGCACCACGGAGTAGGGCCGCCGCCGGACGGCCTCGGTGAGCTGCCCGGCCTCGTCGTAGCCGACGTATCCGGGCGGGGCGCCGACGAGCCGGCTGACCGTGTGCCGCTCCTGGTACTCGCTCATGTCGAGGCGGATCATCCGATCCTGGCTGCCGAACATCGCCTCGGCCAGCGCCCGGGCCAGCTCGGTCTTGCCGACGCCGGTCGGGCCGAGGAACAGGAAGCTGCCGATCGGGCGGTTCGGGTCGCCGAGGCCGGTCCGGGACCGCCGGATCGCCTGCGCCACCGCGCGTACCGCCTCGTCCTGGCCGATGAGCCGCTCGTGCAGCCGCTCCTCCAGGTGCGACAGCCGGTGCTTCTCCTCCTCGGTCAACTGCTGCGCGGGGATGCCGGTGGCCCGCGCGACGATCTCGGCGATGTCCTCCGGGCGTACCTCGGGGACCCGGGTCCGGTCGGTCGAGGCCCGCGCGATCTCCTCGCGGATGGTCGCGATCTCGTCGCGCAGCTCGCTCGCCCGTTCGAACTGCTCGCCCGCGACCGCCTGGTCCTTGTCCCGGCCCAGCTGCTCCAGCCGAGTCTCCAGGTCACGCACGTCGGCGGTCCCGCCGTGACTGCGCAGTTGTACGCGCGCGCCCGCCTGGTCGATGAGGTCGATCGCCTTGTCCGGCAGGAACCGGTCGGCGAGGTAGCGGTCGGACAGTTCGGCCGCCGCGATCAGCGCCTCGTCGGTGAACCGTACGCCGTGGTGCGCCTCGTAGCGGTCGCGCAGCCCGCGGAGGATCTCGATGGTGTCCTCGACCGTCGGCTCCGGGACCAGGATCGGCTGGAACCGCCGTTCCAGCGCCGGATCCTTCTCGATGTACTTGCGGTACTCGTCGAGCGTCGTCGCCCCGACCACGTGCAGTTCACCCCGGGCCAGCGCCGGTTTGAGCATGTTGGCGGCGTCGGCCGAGCCCTCGCCCTGTCCGGCGCCGACGACGGTGTGCACCTCGTCGATGAAGATGATCAGCTCGTCGGAGTGCGCGCGTACCTCGTCGATGAGGTTCTTCAGACGTTCCTCGAAGTCACCGCGGTATCGCGTACCGGCGACGAGACCGGTGAGATCGAGCTGCACCACGCGCTTGCCCCGCAGCGTACGCGGAACGTCGCCGTCGGCGATCCGTTGCGCGAGCCCTTCCACGATGGCGGTCTTGCCCACCCCGGCCTCGCCGATCAGGACCGGGTTGTTCTTGGTACGCCGCGACAGGATCTCGACGCACTGCTCGATCTCGCTCGCGCGCCCGACGACGGGGTCGATCTCGCCCGCGCCCGCGGCGGCGGTGAGGTCCCGGCCGTGCTTGTCGAGGGTCGGCGTGGGTGAGCTGGCCGGCTGCTGCTGGCCACCGGCCATCCGTTCGACCGCCGCCTGCTGGAGCTTCTCGACGGTGACGCCGCGAGCGGCGAGCAGGCGGCCCGCCTCGGTCTCCTTGTTGAACGTCAAGGCCAGCAGGATGTGCTCCGGCCCCAGGTAGGAGGCGCCGACCGCGCGGGAGATCTGATGGGCCTGCAGCAGGACGCGCTTGGCAGCCGGCGTCAACGCGGGCATCTGCTGCGAGGCTTCGCCCCGTTTGCCGATGCTGGTGATCTCCTCGGCCATCGAGTCCGGATCCGCGCCCGCCCCGGTCAGCAGCCGGCGCAACGGCGGCCGCTGCGTGACCGCCCAGAGCAGATGCTCGGTGTCCAAGTCGGCGCTGCCGAGGTCGGCCGCCTTGACCGCGGCCTGTTCCACGAGTTCGCGCGCGTCCTGGCTCATCAGGCGACCCAGGTCGATGCGGCGTGGGCCGCCGGCCGGAGCCGAGCCGAAGAAGCGGTTGACGAAGTCGTCGAACGGGTCGGAGCCGGACGGCCCCCAGTAGCCGGTGGTCACAGCGATCTCCCCCCAGACGATGCGGGCAACCTGCGTCGGCTACCCCACCGTAACCGGCCTCAAACGCCGAGGTCCGCGGTTTGGACGCGGCCGTTTCGCCGGGGTCGGCGCGGGTACGCGACGCCCATGGACGATCGCTATCCGGCGACTCCCCCGCTGCCCAGCTCGCTTCAGGTGGAGATCACGTCCGCCTGCAACCTGCGGTGCGCCATGTGCCTGGTGAGCTATCGGGCGCCGGTGAACAAGCTGGCCGGCGCGATGGGGCCGGACCTGTTCGAGCCGTTGGTCGACTCGCTGCCCGAGCTGGACACCCTCACCCTGCAGGGGCTCGGCGAACCGCTGCTGTCGCCTTACCTGCTCAGGCACATCGGGTACGCCAAAGAACGTGGCGTTCGCGCCGGTTTCAACTCCAACGCCACGCTGCTGACGCGGGCCCGGGCCGAGGAGCTGGTCGGCTCCGGCGTCGACTGGCTGCACGTGTCGCTGGACGGGGCGCGGGCAGAGACGTTCGAGGGCATCCGGGTCGGTGCGGACTTCGATCGGGTCGTCGGCAACCTGTCCGGCCTGGTCGAGGCGAAACGGTCGGCGGACTCCCCGAGTCCGTGGATCCGGGTCGTGTTCGTGGCGATGCGCCGCAACGTCGGCGAACTGGCCGCGCTCGTCCAGCTGCTCGGCGAGGTGGGCGTCGACGAGGTGCGGGTGCAGAACCTGTCGCATTCCTTCTCCGACACCGACCCGTCCGGCCAGTACGCCGGAATCCGTGACTTCGCGGCGGCCGAGGCACTGTGGACGGGCGCGGACTCCGATCGCGTGGACGAGGCGTTCGCCGAGGCCCGCGACGCGGCCCGGGACAACGGCGTACGCCTGCGGCTGCCCGGCCTCACGCCGGCTCCGTCGCGGCATCCGGACCGGCCGGGCTGCACCTGGCCCTGGGATTCGGCCTACGTCACCAGCGCCGGTGTCGTCCAGCCGTGCTGCATGGTGATGGGCGACGACCGGGTGCACCTGGGCGACCTCACCGAGCAGACGTTCCCGGAGATCTGGCACGGCGAGGCGTACCAGGAGTTCCGGCGGCAGCTGACCACCGAGGAGCCGCCCGAGGTCTGCCGCGGCTGTTCGCTGTATCAGTCGACCTTCTGAGCGCCCGGTGGCCGCAACCCGTCGAGGACGACCCGGACGACGCGTACGCGGGCGGCCGGGTCGTCGCTGAGGTGCTCGACCGCCCGGGACGTCCCGACGAGCAGCCCCAGCAGGTCGGGCAGCGTCACGTCGGGCCGCACGGCGTCCGCCTCCTGCGCCCGCGTCAGCAGTACGCCCAGCGCCCGCCGGACCCATTGCCCGACCTCCGGGCTGTCGGTGGTCACGCCGGCTCGGGCCAACGCGTCCACCAGGGCGTTCTTCGTCGCCGCACCCTCCACAGTGGTCGTGAAGAACTCGGCGAAGGCGGCGCCCGGATCGGCGCTGGCGGCCAGCTGATCGGCGAGGTCGGCCAGCCGGGCGAGCCGGGCGTGGTAGACCGCCTCGATCAGCTGTTCCTTGGTCGGGAAGTGCCGGAACACGGTGCCGACGCCGACGCCGGCCGCGCGGGCCACATCCTCGGTCGAGGCGGTCACGCCCTGTTCGGCGAAGACCTGCTCGGCCGCGACCAGCAGCTTTTCCCGGTTGCGACGGGCGTCGGCCCGCAACGGCGGATCGGGGGTCATCGCGACCCCCTCGACAACCGGAGTCGCGACTCCGTATAGTCATTAACCGGAGTGATCACTCCGATAGTGTACGGCGAAAGGACTCCGTCATGACACCCCAGGAGCTGTGGCACGAGCGTGTCCGGATCATCAACGAACACCGCTGGGCCGACCTGGCCGGCCTGTACGCCGAGGACGCGATCGTCGAGATGGCCTTCGCGACGCCGGAGCCGTTCCGGATCAGCGGCCGCCAGGCGCTGGCCGACCGGCTGACCTCGATGGGGCAGGGACCGCTCCGGTTCGAGGTACGCGACGCCGTCATCCACGAGACGGCCGACCCGGAGACGATCATCGTCGAATACCGCTATCACGGGACGAACACCGCGACCGGACAGACCGGCGAGATCAACAACATCCAGCTGTTCCGCAGCCGGGACGGCAAGCTCGTCGAGACCCACGACTACCACGACCACCACGCGATCGGCGTACTGCTCGGGCGGTGAGACCGGCAATCGGCCGGTGATCCGCTTCCGGCGGGGCGGCCCGGGGACGACACTGACGGAATGACGATCGACGAGGTCAGCCGACCCGGCCGCCTGGCCGCCCCGGGCGAGGCGATCAGCTCCGAGGAACTGGCGCTGGCGGCCCGCAACCACGGGCTGCCGCTGGAGGCGCTGCGCTGGGAGATCACCCCGCCCGGCCTGCACTACCTCCTCGTGCACTACGACATTCCGGCGCTCGACGCGGACGCGTGGCGGCTGCGGGTCGGCGGCCTCGTGGACACTCCGCTCGATCTCGACCTCGCCGCCCTACGGGCGCTGCCGGCCCGGACCGTCCGCGTGACCATGGAATGCGCCGGCAACGGCCGAGCCCGCCTGGAACCCCGCCCGGTCAGCCAGCCGTGGCTGGTCGAGGCGGTCGGCACCGCCGAATGGACCGGTGTGCCGCTGCGGGAGGTGCTCGACGCGGCAGGCGTACGCCCGGAGACCGTCGACGTCGTCTTCACCGGCGCCGACCACGGGGTCGAACGCGGGGTCGAGCAGGACTATCAGCGGGCGCTCCCGCTGGCCGAAGCCCGCCGCGACGACGTGCTGCTGGCGTACGCGATGAACGGCCAGCCCCTGCCGCCACAGCACGGGTTCCCGCTGCGGCTCGTGGTGCCGGGCTGGTACGGCATGGCGCACGTGAAGTGGCTCGTCGGGATCGAGACGATCGACCGGGAGTTCGACGGCTTCCAGCACACCGTGGCGTACCGGATGCGGCAGTCGCCGGACGACCCGGGCGAGCCGGTGACCCGGATCGCCCCGCGGGCGCTGCTCGTCCCGCCGGGCCACCCCGACTTCATGAGCCGTACGCGGATCGTCCGCCCCGGGCCGGTCACGCTGGAGGGGCGGGCCTGGTCGGGCCGGGCGCCGGTCGAGCGCGTCGAAGTGAGCGCCGACGACGGCCGCACCTGGTTCGAGGCCCGGGTGGAACCGGCCGGCGAGCATCCCTGGGCCTGGCGACGGTTCACCGCCGAGTGGCAGGCCGAGCCGGGCACCCACGTGCTCACCGCCCGAACGGTGACGGCCGACGGCGAGACCCAACCCGCCGAGCAGGTCTGGAGCCGGGGCGGATTCGCCAACAACGCCGCCCAGCGGATCGACGTGCTCTGCACCAGCTGAGAAGTCTTCGGCAAGTCGTGGCATAGAACTCGGCCTCGGGGTAATACTTGCGATATCGGAGTTTACGTCCCGATAAAGGGGGGTGCCGCGATGGCGAGCACACCGAGTTACGCGGAGTTCATCCGGGCCGATCGCCAGGCACGAGCCGCGCGACACGTCGACGGTGAACAACTGAGCATGCCGACCCTCGACTGGATCGACTTCCTGCTCCGCGCGACGGTCACCGCGATCACCGCGCCGGCTCGGTGGGTGTCGCACTCACGATAGGGGCCCACGGGAGTTGACCGGGCGGCCTACCCTCTGCGCATGCAGCGGGACGAGATAGACGGAGTTACCGTCGTCTGGCACCCGGCCCCCGGCCAGCTGTCGGCGACCCTGACCTTCGGGTGCGGGCTGCGGGACGAGGACGTCGACCGGATCGGTCTGACGCACCTGGTCCAGCTGCTCGTCACGGACGCGGTGGGCGTACCGGTGGACTCGATGGCGTCCACGATCGACAGTCACTTCGCGGTCGCCGGGCCGCCCGAATCGGTCGCGCAGCGGCTGGCGGCCGTCTGCGAGGCGCTCACGAAGCTTCCGCTCGACGCGCTCGACGACGTCGCCACCTCGGCCGACCCCGGTGATCGGTTCCTGGACCTCGACATCGACGACGCCACCCGCGACCCGTGGGGGTCGCTGCTCGCCCACCGGCTCGGCCCGGCCGGACTCGGCCTGGTCCGGTGGGCGCCCGTGGCGTACCAGCAATTCTCGAAAGACGAGATCCGCGCGCATGTGGCGCGCGGCTTCACGGCGGGCAACGCGGTCCTCGCGCTCAGCGGCCCGCCGCCGGACGGCCTGCGGCTGCCCCTGCCCAGCGGCCCGCGGACCTCGGCCACGCCGTCCGCCCTCCCGGCCGTCACGACGCCCAGCTGGTACGCCGATGAAGTCGTCGCGCCCGGCATGGCGTTGACGGCGACCCCCGGGCCGGAGGCGCTGGCCGTCGTGTCCCTCTTGGACGCCCGAGTGTCCTCGGCGTTGCGGGCGCACGGACTGGACTATTGGCAGACCTGCTGGTACTCCCCCGTGGACGCGAACCGCGTCGAGATCGGACTGAGCTTGCACGCGGTCAAGGGCCGGCGCAAGGCCGACTCGGCCTACGCCGCCGCGACGCTGTGGCGGGAGCTACGCAGATTGGCGCGCGGCGACCTGACCGCCGACGACCTGCGCCCGATCGCGGACGGCCGCGCGCGCTACGACGACTTGGAGCGAACCGCCAAGGCAGCCTTGTTCGACGTCACCGACGAGCCGACCAGCGACCAGCTGGCCGCGATCGCCACGCTGTCGCCGACCGCGGTCGCGACCGCGGCGGTCGGCTGGCTGCGGTCGGCGACGGTAGTCGTGCCGCCCGGAGTCGCCGCGGAACTCGACGGCCTGACCGAGACGCGCTGCCCGACCTCCGAGGTCGTGCCCTCCGGCGAAGTCATGCGGCCGTCGCGGTGGCGACGCTGGCGCGGCGACGACGACCGCCTCGTCGTAGCGCCCGACGGCTTCCACGTCGTGTCGGCCGACGGCCGGGTGCACTCGTTCCCGCTGGCCGACACGATGGTCATCGAGCGAGGCGAGGAGCTGCTCCTCGGCAACCTCCGGCACGGCTGCGTCGTCGACGTCAGCGCGTACGCGGGAGCCGAGCTGCTCGGCGATCTGCTGCCCGCCCGACGCCGCCGCCGCGCCGCCGACTGACCGCCTGCCCACATCGCCGCAGGCTGCAACGCCCAGTGGGACGAACGCGCCACCGCTCGAGATCACGAAGATTGGCCGGCTCTGCGCTCCAGCTCGGACCACTAGGCTCCTAACTCCTTGGCCCAGTGCTCGTAACACGCTTCTCGTTCGGCAACAGCATCCCCCAGGAAGGCGTATCCGACCTCGCTGGTGTCCCCGCGGACCACGAGAGCTGCGAGTGAACCCTCGTTGTGGTCGAAGCAGTCCTCGGAGAGGACGTCGAGGGCATCGCCCAGCACGCCTTGGTAGGGGTAGTACCGGCGGTCGAGCGCCACCGATAGCTGCTTGTAGGTAATGGTCTCCTTGCGCAAGGCCACCTGGATGAGCACACCTCGCATCACCGGCAGGGTCTCCAGCATCAATTCGGTGATGCAGATGTCCTTCCCGCGCGCGGCGCTGTGGACGTTCTGGCCGATTTGGTAGCGGAAGTGGCTGGACCGGCCCATGTCGGTGACTCCTCAAGTGTGACGCGCACA